>JAZQHA010000054.1:0-1747 GCA_045540315.1 Acutalibacteraceae bacterium
CTTTTCGGGTTCTATGAAAGATATCTCCAAGCAAATGCAAAGTGCGATTCCTACTGATTTTAACGTGGAGCCTACTTTGTCGATGGCGTATAATTCAAATTTAACTCAGCCTCAAGTAGAGAACCCAAATTTTGCGCATTCGGGCATAACCGTTAATATCGAAAACTTTATAAATAACAGAGCCCAAGATGTTCAAGCTTTTGCGCAAGAACTGGAGTTTTACTCTCGAAGAAGTTCATTGGCGCTCGGCTAAAAGGAGATGAGAGGACTGAATTACTGCATATTTAAAGATATTGATTCGCGAGAACTTGGGCTTTTCATGGAACGTTGCCCAGAAAAAATTAGCCCAAAAAGGCGTGATGAAACCTTTACGGTGCCAGGCCGACACGGCAATTTAACAACAACCGATGGTGCTTTTGACAGTTACATTCGCAGCGCTGAGTTTATCGTCAAAGACGAAAAAAGACTCGATGAAATTTGCGCTCATTTTAAAGGTTCGGGTTGGCTAATTTTCAGCAACGAACCCGACCGAAAATTTAAAGCAAGAGTTGCAAATCAGATTGAATTTTCTCATGTTATCCGGCATTTTAAGCGCTTTGCTGTTGAGTTTGAAGTACAGCCATTCGGGTATGATATTTTCGAACAGATGATAACGAAAACTGCACCGTTTAAGCTTTTTAATATTGGAACTTTTGAGTCTGAGCCAATAATTACGATTTTCGGTAATGGAAATATAACGCTTTATGTGAACAATAAAAGTATTTATTTAAAAGAAATCCCGGACAAAATTATCATCGACAGCGAAATGAAAAACACCTACCACAATTCGGTCTCATTGAACTACAAAATGAGCGGCGATTTCCCCGTTTTAAGCCTTGGCGAGAATAATATTTCATGGGTTGGAAATATCACAAAGCTAGAGATACAACCAAACTGGCGATGGCTATGAGTGCATAGAATTGGAGGTGTCTCAAATAATCACTCTTTATTCTAAAATTGAAATCGATTTTACCTACAATGGCTTGATGACTTTATAGCCAATTGAGGCAATTGTAACCGAGGAAATAAACGGCGACTATTCGCTGAAACTCACGATGCCACGGGGCTTTTCGGAAATTGAAAACGAGCAAATTATAAAAGTTCCAACGCCGAAAACAGACCAGCTTTTCAGAGTTTACAATTCTGACGTCGATATGCTTGGAAATCCAGTTTTCTATGCGCGCCATATCTTTTACGACCTTTTGGACTATTTTCTCGAGGACACAAGACCAACCGGAAACGGAGCGCTGGCAATTTCGAAAATTCTAGCTGGCACGCCATTTATAGGTACTTCCAATATTGAAACTGTAAACACCGCGTATTACCAAATGATGAGCCCAGTAAAGGCGATTTTAGGTGCTGATAATGCGTTTATAACGGTTTGGGGTGGTGAAGTTGAGCGCGATAACTTCTTTGTGAGAATGGAAAAACGCATCGGCGCCGACCGCAGTGTGTCAATCCGGTATCGTAAAAACCTCACTGGGCTGAGGCTGGTAACTGGTTTATCTAGCGTTGCGACGAAAATAATGCCAACCGGCTTAAAAGAAGACGGCCAAACTCTTTTGAAACTGCCAGAAAAGTACGTAGAGTCACCGCTTATAGGCAATTATGTGAATGTGAAAACTACTCGAATTCATTACCCGAACATAAAAATAGATGAGAACACAAGCGAGTCTCAAGCTTTGGAAGCTCTTAGAAACGCTGCAAA
>JAZQHA010000055.1:0-2377 GCA_045540315.1 Acutalibacteraceae bacterium
AGATTGGCGACTGTTTGTGGACGGAGTGTGACAAATTAGAAAAAATTAAATTTAGCGGGCCTTGTGAGCTCACAAGAGAACTGACTGAAAAGCTGTTCAATTACAATTGATGACGGTTCAGAAGTAATTATTGACTGCAGAAGCGCACCGCAACTACTATTCAACGATATTTTTCGGCAAGCGATACAATCTTTTCGCTTGCTTTTTTGTTCTTGACTAATTGACTTCATTTTTTGGTACTTATAAAATTCAAAAATATAGTAATTTCCGCATGGCAGAAAAATTTTAGTTAATGGTAAAGGAGGCTTATAAAAAGCATATAGAACTCTAAAATAGCGTTTTGTGCAAATAAAGCAAGAGTCATGCTAATTGCCTGTATGATAAGTCTCCAATGGAAAGATTTTTTAATCTATTATAGTTTTTTTGAACAGACTCTAAAGGCGTGAATTAAATGATTTTATCTTTACAAGGTACAATTATTCTGAGCCTCATGCCTTGAACTTTGGGCTATCTATCCTACAAAAGAGGAGATTTTTTATTATTGCTTAATTTTCGAAGTGCTGTTCCAATTTTACTTGCCTAGAACATTCTTTGAATATGACGAAAAACAGATCGACGTCACAAATATGTGGCGTCGTTTTTTTATTTTAAAAATATTTACAAAAAGCTTGACAAACAAAAATAATATATGTTAAAATTTACGTGAATTTGTAAAATAGAAAGGATGATGAAAATGAAAAACGAGCAAATTCAAGAATTTTTCACAAAGGTGGCGCAGGACGAGAGCTTTAAAGCAGAGATTTTGAAGCTCAAAGAGGAAATGGAAGCGAAAAAGCTAAACGAGCAAGACGTACAGAAATTCGTCGGAAAGGTGCTTTTGCCAAAGGCCAAAAAGTTAGGCTACGACTTCTCTGAGAAAGATTTGTCGGATTTTGGCAACTCGCAGGAGTTTGCAAATTTAGCTAAGCTTTCGCTCGAGGAAATGGAAAATGTCAGTGGCGGTAGTTTTGCTGCGACCTTAGGCACTATTGTTTATACTTTAATGTCTTTTTTGGGTTTTTCTGGTGGTCAGTCTGTTGGCAGCGATTTGGCTCCACACGTCGGTAATTATAAACTTTCTCCTGTTTCTGATGCAGTATACTCCAAATTTTCGGATGAGTGCGCGCCTAATTTTGGTAAGGGTGCACCTGAGGGAGATTGCGTTGATTATAGCAAGCTTAACACTGACAGCGATCTTTATTATCTTCCAAGTACTAAAGATGTTGTAGCAGTTGATAAATCCAGTGATATCGATATTAGAAGAGAAATCTTAAAACATGGCGGTGTTGAAGTGCCAAGACCTCACTCACAAAGTGGAAACGATGATTATTATTGGTCCATGCGGAACTTCATATACGGAAATTTACCTATTGGATCGCATGTGTCTAAGCAAGGTGTCTATGTCAATAGAGGATCGGCTCTAGACGCTTCTGAACTTTCTTTTGACGATGGTGCTGGTACTGGTCAAATATTTTACCCTCATGAACTCGCAGTAAGAAAATGGGGGAGTTCTTATGCATCCAAGGTCGAAGGAGTTAATCCTATGTCTGACGACGCCTGGAAAGATTTAGCGCATCAAGAACGAAACAACCCCGAAGAGTACGAAGCGCGTACGGCGTACTCCACCTTGCCAGCTGGTTCGCGCGCCATGCCTGGAGGTGTGGTTGTGCCAACTGACCCGAAGGGTAATTACGTAACTTTCTATCCTGCTGATCTTGCTCGTATGAAATGGGGGCATAGGCAAGATTTGGTACCTTCGGACGTTTGGGATGATCTTGCAGCAACGAACCCGCATGTGTACACTTTCCCTTCTTACGCTAAATATCTAATTGAATATGATGCAGATGGTGTTACGGTCCCGCGAAGTCTATTTGGGGAACTCGATTCAGAAGATATGGCTAAAGTACCTCATAGTGTTGCCGCAGCGTTTTGGGGAAACGGAAATAACCCGGCAGAGTAAATTGAGTCAGTCTTGTTTACGAACTATTTTTTGTTGTGCGACGTAAAAAAGGCTCTATGCCTCTATAAAAGCAGTAAAGACTATCTAGCACGGCAGCTTTATTTGTGCCGAGGTTTACTTGAGTTTATTTTGAGAAGGAGTGTTAAAAATGAAAAACGAGCAAATTCAAGAATTTTTCACAAATGTGGCAAACGACGAGAGCTTTAAAGCAGAGATTTTGAAGTTCAAAGAGAAAATGGAGGCGAAAAAGCTAAACGAGCAAGACATGCAAAAGTTCGTCAAAAAGGTTCTTTTGCCAAAGGCCAAAAAGTTAGGCTACGACTTCTCTGAGAAAGACTTGTCGGATTTTGGCAACTCGCACGGGATGGCAAACTTGGA
>JAZQHA010000056.1:0-1965 GCA_045540315.1 Acutalibacteraceae bacterium
ATCTTTTATAGCATATAAAACTTGAACATTTCCTTTGCCCAGCCGAGCCACAATGGTATGTTTGCATCGAGCCAGTCCACAATCAAAGGCATATCCGCAGAGGATAGCGTTCCGATATGCTGATATACGCTTCCTTCTGCTTTTTAAAGCCCGCAATCTGGTGGGTTAATTTTCTGCGCCCTTTTTTAGTAACCACAACGAAAAATTTAGGCTTGACAAACATTAGCTAGATTTGCCGGTCTGTTCATTTGCAGACCAGCACGCAAAACCAGTGTTCCGGCATTGCTCGCAGCGGGACCGGAGCCCCCGCCCTACGTCACTGAATTAGAAGTTTCTCCCCATTTCATAAGCTTTCAAAAGATGTCGATGAATATTCTTACTCCGGGACTCTTCATCCCAATGTGTTATACCATCGAGAATAACCATCTCTTTCTCTTTTGCTCTATTGCGAATTCTATCTCCTAACATTACAGTTTCCATCGCGCGCTTTTCCCCTGTTTCGATAAGTGTTTCTATTGATTTTCCGGCACACGCAATACATAGTGCTTTCTCCAGAACCTTCATTGTAGGCTTTGGATTATAAGCAAATCCTGTTGTCCAAATCCGGTCAAACCATCCTACAAGTTTTGCCGGTGCTTCTGTCCAAAACACAGGATAAATAAACACGATTGCTTCACTATTCTGTATTTTTTCCTGTTCCGCCAAAACATCTTTTGCCTTCGTTCCTTCAGCTTTATAATACGTTTCTCTTAAATACTCTTCTTCACTCATATCCGTTTTAAAATTCATATCATATAAATCAGATACAAGAATCTCATGCCCTGCTTCTATTAAGCCTCGTTCAAAAGATTTATATACATCATGTGTAAAACTATCTTTTGAAGGATGGCAATATACAATAAATACTCTCATACCATTTCACCACCAAATTCTTATTTCTCGCTCTATTCAAGATTTCGATAACTTGGAATTTATCTATCCTAAAATTACTTTTGTATTCTGACATCTTTACAAATTGGAGTTTGACGGATTAGATGTCATTAACTATTGCAGTTAAGCTATCAAAGTCCACGAATTCCACTTTCTTATTATATGTTTCAATCATAGCCTTTACCTCTGCAGTTTTTTTCTCTTCTGGCAACCCGACTGCTTTTCTATATAACAAGCCCATCATTGTTTTGTGCTTAAAACTTAACCGTGAATAGTCTATTCCACCCCTTAGATGGAAGATGTGTGCATTTTCATACAGTTCATTTGAGAGTTGCCTCTTCATGCTGTTTTTAATGCTATTGGTATTCGCTGTGTCCATCGGGTCTGCCAATCCGACTGTAGCAATGATAATCTTTTTGCTTTGACATTGCGACATTTTAGCAAGTGTTTTTTTCATTCCCAAAACACCGCCAGCATACAGACCGCCAACATATATGACTGTGTCATAGCGGTTTATGTCCGTAACATCTTCATAACTTTTTAAATCAATACTGGTTTTTCTGGCGAGTTCTTCTGCGTATTGCTTGGCAGTTCCATATTGAGAACCATAAATGATTATTTTCATTGTCATTGCCTTCCCTACATATTCAAGTTTAATTAATTGGATTGTACCACAAAATGACTTTGTTTTCAATGATGCGATGTTTGCCCCAATGCATTAGCAAAGCGACATCATTAGTTAAACTACAGCGCTTGCTTTAGACAAACATCATTGATGGTAAATAATTTCTTTGTTATGTTTTTGGGCGTATTCAATTTCCTTGCGGACAGATTCGCCAATATATCCGTCAATATTCAGAACGTAAATGCCATCGCTAATGTCGATTTTTTTATAATGCGCAAGTTCAAGTGCCTGCAATTCTTTTACTGTTGGGTTTGTGCCATTTACAGTATAAATACATTGCAGAACATTATATCCCTTTTGTGTTTCAAGATAATACGCTACTTCCGGCATTTCTTTTTCAAATCGCATAC
>JAZQHA010000057.1:0-1566 GCA_045540315.1 Acutalibacteraceae bacterium
GGTTTTGATTGAGTGCGGGAAGCTGCTGCAACGGGCGGGCTACCGCATTAAGGTACTGAATACGATTAACTTCAAAAAATCTATGCACTACAACCCCTTTGTGTATATCCGCAGCGAGAAAGATATTTTGAAGCTGGTAAACACGTTGATAGCGAATACCAAAGGCGAGGGAGAAAAAAGTGCGGAGGATTTTTGGGTAAAAGCGGAAAGGTTATTGTATTGCGCATTGGTTGGCTACATCTGGTATGAAGCCCCCGCCGAGGAAATGAACTTTATTACCCTGTTGGAACTTATCAACGCCAGCGAAGCCCGCGAGGACGACGAGGAATATCAAAGCCCCGTCGATCTGCTGTTTGCCGACTTGGAAGAACGCGACCCCGACCATTTCGCGGTGAAGCAGTACCGAAAATATAAATTGGCGGCGGGCAAAACAGCAAAATCAATCCTCATTTCTTGCGGTGCGAGGCTTGCGCCTTTTGATATTAAGGAATTGCGCGATCTCATGTCCTACGACGAATTAGAACTTGACACGTTAGGCGACAGAAAGAGCGCACTTTTCCTCATAATGAGCGATACGGACAGCACGTTTAATTTTGTTATCGCTATGCTGCAATCGCAGCTTTTCAATTTGCTTTGCGACAAAGCGGACGACGAATATAACGGCAAATTGCCTGTTCACGTCCGCTTTTTGCTTGACGAGTTTGCGAACATCGGACAGATACCCCGATTTGATAAACTGATTGCCACAATCCGCAGCCGGGAAATGTCCGCTTCTATCATTCTGCAATCGCAGAGCCAGCTAAAAGCCATTTACAAGGACGCGGCAGAAATCATACTTGATAATGCCGACAGCACCTTGTTTTTGGGAGGACGTGGGAAAAATGCAAAGGATATTTCGGATAACTTGGGACGGGAAACAATTGACAGTTTCAACACTTCCGAAAATCGCGGCACGCAGGTTTCTCATGGACTTACTTATCAAAAATTAGGAAAGGAGTTGATGACACAGGACGAAATAGCAGTTATGGACGGTGGGAAATGTATTTTGCAGCTACGCGGTGTACGTCCCTTTTTAAGCGACAAATACGATATAACGAAACACCCGAACTACAAATACCTTTCCGACTTCGACAAGAAAAACGCTTTTGATGTGGAACGGTATATGTCTACCCGCCCGGCAATAGTAAAGCCCGATGAAGCCTTTGACATATACGAAATAGATTTGTCCGACGAGGACGCAGCCGCCGAGGAATAACGGCGGCATTTTCATTTTCAACAACTTTTTTTGAGCCGCACAGCGGCAGAAAGCGAGGTTTATATGGAGTTTTTCAACACCGCAGTTGGTGTATTGCAGACTTTGGTAATCGCGCTTGGCGCAGGACTTGGCATTTGGGGCGGCATTAACCTCATGGAGGGGTACGGCAGCGATAACCCCGGCGCGAATGCTCATGTACGGTAAGGAAGCAAGCAACCGAAAACAAGAGATAGACCGCCAGCACTACACTATTCCGAACCAAAGACCAAAAGATAAGCATTGTGGGAAAATCTAAACTTTTGGATTTTCCT
>JAZQHA010000058.1:0-3274 GCA_045540315.1 Acutalibacteraceae bacterium
AGGAGTTGTCTTACCAGTTTGTCTTCCCTAAGACGCTTGGCCTCCGACTTGGGGGGCAGTCCGTGCGTCTTTTACGGTAAGTGTTTGGTTAATTCTTTGATTGCCGTGCGTATTTCATCGCGTACGCGGCGGTATATGTTCAGCGCCTGCGCCCCGGGCAAGCCAATTGCCAATGTTGGTGGGTCATCAAAAGAAAGGTGCATGCGGATATTTGGGCAAATGTCAATGCGTTTTTGTTTTTCTTCGCCATTCGCCCCTTGACAAATTCTCTACTGCATGTATAATAGCTCCAGATAACCTCCCCACGCTTAGGGTTGGAATCCGTTGATTCCTACAACTGTGCACATGGGGAGGGTTTATATTTGTTCAGGAATGTCTGAAGCGCTTTGGCGATGAGGGCGACCTGTTTGTGTTGACATACCGAGATAAAGATGAAAAGGAAATGGTGGTGGAAAAGACTGAAGCAACAGCAAAAGAAGAATTAGCCCGACAGGACCAAGGATACCGAAATCCTTTCTCCTCGATGCTGATAGAATCCAAGAATCTTATTTTCAGAGGAGCTCCCGGCACCGGCAAGTCTCATCTTGCAAAAGAAATTGCTGCCGACATTATTAGCAATGGTTATTTTAATGATTATACTCTCCTCTCAGATGAGCAGAAAAAACAGGTGGAGTTTGTACAGTTTCACCCGAGTTACGATTATTCAGACTTCGTTGAAGGCTTAAGGCCCAAGCTTAACGACGATGGCACTATGGGGTTTGAATTGAAGGACGGCATTTTTAAAAGATTTGTTGCACGAGCCAGAAAAAATTATGAAAACTCGAAAAAAACAAGAGACGACGTAGAATCAGAACTGTCTGCGCAGGAATCAATCGAGGAATTTTTCTCAAATATTGAATTGGGAGTTGACACATTTAAAACCATAACAGGAAATAAGTTTACTATCACAAGTGTAGATGAAAATCACATTAATATTTTCATTCCGGGAAATGCAACATTCAACAAACTCTCTTTAAGTTTAGATGAAGTTCGACGCATGCTGGAATCCGGCGAACAATTCGACAAGATTAAGGACATTACGACATTCTTTGGAAAAACTTTTGCGTCACAAGCATATTCTTATGATTTTGCTATATATAAAGCTATAAAAGCCCAAAAAACCGGCAAAGCTAAAAGAAAAGCCGAGCGGGAAGAACTGAGAAAATACATATTTATCATTGATGAGATAAATCGTGGTGAGATTTCAAAGATTTTTGGGGAACTCTTCTTTACAATCGACCCCGGTTATCGGGGAAAAGCCGGCGAAATTTCCACGCAATATTCCAATCTGCATAACAATCCTGAAGAAAAATTTTATATTCCGGAGAATGTTTACATTATCGGAACTATGAACGATATAGATCGTTCTGTTGACAGCTTTGATTTTGCTATGCGCCGCCGTTTCCGATTTGCAGAGCTCAAGGCAGATGAAAGGACAGAAATGCTTGCATCACTCGATAGCGATGAACTGAAAGATGAGGCTATTCGTAGAATGACTGCTCTCAACAAGGAAATTTCTGGCGTCGAGGAATTGAACGAGAATTATCATATCGGCGCATCTTATTTTCTGAAGCTGCAAACTCTGAATTTTGACCAGCTTTGGACTGATTATCTGCAGCCGCTCCTCCAAGAATACATTCACGGAATGTACAATGAGGAAGAAATCATGAATCGATTTGCCAAGGCATATGGCTATCAGCGTCTCACCCGGGATGAAGCAAATGAAACTCCTCAAGATTAAGGATAATTGCCAACATAAAAAAGTCTTTTTTTCTGAAATCCAAAATCTGACAGAAAAAATAGCTGATAAATCGTTAGAACAGCTGGAGCGAGAAGGCGTATTTGTATTTCCAAGCAGTGTAAAGGAGGCAGAAGATATTACACCGGAGCAAATGATTCTCCAAACTTTCAATGCGACCTATCGCACCGGAAATGTGATGGGATTCATAGGGTATGGAGACGAAAGATTGATTGTAGAATCTCGCTTCTGCGATGGTGGTGAAGATTTCTTTTTCCAGTATCTTCTGGAAAGGGTCGTTGATTTCCCGAATATTGTAGATTTGAAATCCGATGCCAATCAACATAATCGACTATTTAATTTTCTGTTGTTTTTGTTTCCTCATTATCTCAAAGCCGCTTTACGTAAAGGACTGTTCAAAAAGTACATCCGCCGCAGATACAATGACGGGAATGTAAAAGGTTCTGTTGATATTGTTCGCCATGTAGAGAAAAATACACCCTTTATAGGAAATGTTGCATATAATCAGCGAGAGTTTTCATATGACAATAGCTTGATGCAGCTTGTGCGACATACCATAGAATACATTAAACGAAAGCCTTACGGCAACAGACTTCTCATCAAAGTGAAAGATGAGGTTAAACTCATCATAGAGACAACCCCGGGATATGAACCGCACGAACGGCAGAAAATTATTGAGCTGAACAAGAAGAATGCTGTTAGCCATGCTTATTTCTGGGAGTATCTGGTATTACAAAGACTCTGCCTGTTGATTCTTCGCCACCAGAAACATCAAATAGGTTTTGGAGCAAGGCAGATATACGGCATTCTGTTTGATGGAGCCTGGCTGTGGGAAGAATACCTTAACTCCCTAATTGGACATAGATTCTATCATCCGAAGAATAAGGGTAAAACAGGCGCTCAACGGCTATTCAGCGGTAATATTGGCCTTATTTATCCTGATTTTATTAGCCGTAACAGCGATACGAGAATTATTGCAGATGCGAAGTATAAACCAATCGTCAACATCGGCAATCTGGATTATCTGCAGGTGCTGGCGTACATGTTCCGCTTTGATGCAAAAATTGGGTACTATCTCTATCCCGAAGCCGGAGAAGCTGATGCTCTAAAATTACGGATGAATCGAGGCTCTACCTATGAAGCAAATGTAAGTCCTCGTGAAGATGTTAGTATAACCAAGCTCGGGCTAAAAATTCCCATTAATGCATCGAGTTATGATAGCTTTGTATCGAGAATGAAGATTTCTGAACAAGAAATCATGCAGCATATAGAAACTCAATTCTTCTCGCATCCCTAGTCTGATTTGGGCTTGCTCCCGTTAAAATAGCCTACTTTCCAAATTGTGTCGGAAGGCAGGCTCGGTAAATACCCTTTGAGAAGGGTACGTCTCCGAGGACACGAATAAAAATAAGAAAACTTAAACCCTTATCTATAAGTGTTTTATAAAATCGACCAGAGGGTTTAAGATAGGTCTTT
>JAZQHA010000059.1:0-4286 GCA_045540315.1 Acutalibacteraceae bacterium
TTAAACACGGCTTCGTCAAAGCTGGCATTGTGGGCTACCACCCGAGCCCCGCGCAGCAGCTCCCACGGCATCCCGTCCGGCTCCCCGCAGTACATGAAGGGCGGTTCCGTCTCTTCCGGCTGCACCAGCTCCACCACCGCGACCATGTAGATGTCGGTCATGGGATGGTGGAGATAGTGGTACGGCCCCAGCTCGGTGATGCTCACCTTCTTGTCATAGTAGGTCTCGAAGTCGAGGGCATACGTGCGCTTGCTCATTCGCGGGCCTCCTTTCCTTCTGTCTGACGGATGGCATTCTGGCACAGGCCTGCCAGTCGGCTTTCGCGGCTGTCCAGCTGGTCCAGTACGTGTACCAGCCTCTCCACCCGCTTGGCATCCCCGCGCATGGCGGCTTCCCCTAGAGCAAAGGTCAGGCGCAGGGAGTTTTTTACCAGCTCGCGCCCCTCCACGGCTAAGGCATGGGCGATGTCTTCTTCCGAGGTCCGGGCCTCCGAGAAAAGCCCCCCGATGAGATTCCAGCCCTTCAGGCTTTTGGTCAGCTCTCCCAGTCGATGCTGGGTGTCCTCTATGATTTGCAACAAATTCGGATATTCTTTCATGTTTTTGGGCCCGCTGTTCTCCGGGCATACTCAAAAACTCACGGAAAATCTGTCACAGCGTCCGAAAAAATACAAAGAATGCAGCTTCTCCCTGTTCAAAGGCGTTTTTGTTTGGTAGAATGAATCACACGAAGTCATCATGCTGAAAACGCTTAAAATTCACGTCTTAATTAGAAAAGTCCTCCATCATTTGTCTCCCCATCTTTTGCTCATGCTGGGGCGGAGATGGTGCGACCTATACAATGATTGTTTCAAAATAGAATCAGAAGAAGGCGCGGGCGTACTGCTGAAAATAAACTCCTTCAACTCTCCTCTTTTTAAGCCCAACGAGGAAATCTACACGACTTACAAAAGCAAGGTGATTGCCAATCTTAATAAACTAAGGGTTAATGACCCAGCTTGCGAGAAAATCATTCTGGAGGCGCACTTACTTGGTGTAGCCGTAGAATCTGAAGTTTGCGACCTTGTAAGCAGACTTTCAAAAATCCCCCAAAAAGCACTATCTGAAGAGGATTACATAACCAAGGTTTTCCTGAAGGGCAAGGACGCATGTATTTGGGATGCACTACTTCTTCTCGGAGCGAGAAAGACTCGCAGTTACTACTATTATGTTCCTAAAGATGAACTGCGTTCCGCTTCTACGGTTCCTCCTAGGAAGCCTTCAGCCGAACTCGTTAAAACTCACGAAGAAACGCTTGGATTATTCTTCGAAACGGAATATGGGTCCAAACTGTGTAAAATTACTCCGGGCGGTCATAATAAACAGGTGTTTCTGGACATCTGTCACGCCGGAGCTTGTGTTCAGGGCACCAAGGTAGAGGAAAAGTCGGAAGAGACTAATGCCTATGTGCTGCAACCTGTGGAATGTGACACCCTGATTCTAGACCTAGTCTCGGGAGATCTGCGTATCCACATGGAAAAGGAGCGCGTGAAGGTTCTCAACGAATATGTGAGCTTGGCCACGCAAATCTTTTTCGAAAATTCAGAGGTTTGGGGTGACAAAGCTAAGTACACCCTTGACCCATTGTCAAAGATGACAACGCTTGAGGATTTGAAGCAACTTTTAAGCATCGAAAAGCTGGAAGCCGCCGGAGTCAAGGGAATCAAGCGAGTCAGATTGACCGAGTTGCAAGTCGGAAATGACGACACCGAGAAAATGATAATGTTTTTCAGTAAGGGCAAAGAAGGATGTCTCTCTGATGGTCTCGGAGAAGAAAAGTTCTTTGTTCCTCCTGGATATACAGCGCAACGAGCTAAGTTCTGCTTTGATTTTCGGGTTCCCAGAAAAAAAGGCGGCAGTATAGGCATGAACCTCACTCCTCGCAAGCGTAGCTACGATGGGTCGGAGGACCTTCGGGATATTGACAAGTGGCTGGAACTCTCCAATTTTGTACAAGAAAATGATGTCTATAAATGCGCTGTTCCTGAATGGATAGACGAATTTGCCACGCAGCTCCCCGAAGAAGAGAAAAAAGAAGATTTTGCTGACGACCAACAGGAAGACCCCAAAGCTCAGAAAACAGAGGAGAAAAAGCCTGATGTGGAGCCTCTCCGGGAGGAACAAGATTTAGTTGGAGAATTGCTCACGGATGCTCAAAACATGGGCAAATCTACGGGTCCCATTCAAGCTATGTTAGATTTCGGTGACGATGAACCTACTTAAATTTGCCAGACTTCACCGGGGACTCCGGGCAGCCGCTTTCGATTGGATTCACGAGTTCGGGGCGGACTATCAAAAAACGCTTCCAACGCTCGATTTTAAGGAGGATGGGGTCGCTTCTGCTATTCAGGATATCAAGCACCCGGGTGAGTGGTGCGAGCTCTCCTTGGAATCCTTGTTTTACCTGAACCCAAAACGCGCAGCCTACCCGAAGCAACTTCCCGACAGGAAGCTGGCCACTGCGTGGAGCGTTTCCCCTAAATCCTTTGCCAAAGAGATTGCCCGCGCCGTGATAGGTAACGCGCAAGGTGTGCGCATAGAAGGTAAGGCGGATAGCGGTCTTGTTTCGCTGGCCACAACTCCCGGCCATATCTTCTTCTCCTTGGCCACAAAAATATACCAATTGCAGCAGCATATCGACCAAGTGGAGAATCGTGCTGATAAGATGGTCCTGCTGACTCTTTTCGACTTTTCGCACCTCCTTGGAAAGCTGAGTTTTCCCGATTCTCTCAGCATAGAGTGTATTACAGCGTATATTGATGAGGAGGAAGATTCCGGGCTACACCAGAAAAACAATGTTTTAGCCGTCTACGGATTCGAGCGGCGCGTTCATCGTGATGGGCTGCTCTGTGTTAAGCCTGCCAATGCTTCATGGGAGAATCTTCATGTGGTCATTCATACCAAGGATGACTATCTGGGCGTACCCAAAAATGCTTATAGATTCGAGCTTCTGGAATGCTGGTTTGTAGACCCGGAGACAGGCTTTGAATGCGAACATACCCGTATTAAAGCCACAGAAATCAAAGACTTTCTTTCAGATGAGAAAAGCAAGACTTTGAATGTGGCTTGGGAGTATCTGCGAACACTGGCCTTTTATAGCAACCGAAACGAGAGAGTACCCGTACCGCCTCGAAGCGAGACCGCCGCTATGACTCAGCGAAGGGGAGATGTTAAAACGATATTGGCTACAAAGTTTGGTCTACCCAGAGACGGAGCTTTGAAGAGTTCTTCCAAAGGCACCTGTCCGAACTTCCATCTCTCCATGGAATACATGTCGGAGTCTATGGAGCAGTATTGGCGCACCGAGGAATATAACGACTCCAAGGAGTATATAAGCCTGTCCTGATTTCCGAGTCAGACTTTCCTGTTAAACTCAAAACTATGACTTCATCTCCAAGTCATAGTTTTTTCTTTGTCTTTTTGCAACTTTCTTTTCCTGCTTACTCTTAGCGCATAAGCTCTTTTTAACTCATTGCAAAAAGGCTGACTTGCTCCAAAAAGTCTGACTTTTCTCCTACTTCGGGCGCTGTAGTGTGAAATATACACTACAGCGCGTAAATCCGCAAATCGTTGGCTTGGCAGTTACTATCGCCAAGGGTATTGTCGCCGATTTCAATCTGGGGACTCTGGAGGAAGAGGAGATAGTCACTCTTCTTGTTGATGAAGGTGAGCGACTGGAGAAGCGTTACCAGCCCGGAGACTGTCCTCTGGCAGCCTATCTCGCCCGCATGATGAAGCAACGCGGTTTGAATGTGCGCCGCGACATGAATGCGGACAAGCGAGCAGTCCTGCGCAATCGCTATATTCCTTCGATTAAGAAGGACGGCACAGAACAGACACTCGATGAAATCATCTCCCAAAAATCTTGGAGTGATGCCGGTCGGCACCTTCTCCGGATGGATATTGAAGCCGTCCGCAAGACGCTAACGGCTGAGGAAGAGGAATTGCTGGCCGTTCTGGAGGCCGGGCAGCCTCGCAATACTCCATTGTTGGAAGGCTGGTCAGACCGTCGCCGTCGCCGCGTCCATGCCCAGCTGAAAGAAAAATTTGCAGATTTTATCAATTAAGCGGACGCCCGACTGAAAATCCCGTGAGTTTTTGGATATGAAGCCGCGATTCCAATTATATCCCGCTCAGGAGAAGCAGAAGAAGAATCTGCTCTATAGCCTCAAGACTTACGGCTGCGCCCTCGATGCCAGCTCGCCCGGTGCCGGTAAGACCTACATTGCCTGTGCCGTGGCGAGGGAG
>JAZQHA010000060.1:0-3774 GCA_045540315.1 Acutalibacteraceae bacterium
GCATATATCAAAGACTTGGTTACTGCATCTACAGAAAATCTACTTATCAGAAAAGATATATGTAAGCCAATAGAACATGAACCAATATTTGAAGGTACTACTATAGTGGCTAAGCCACACATTATATTTATTAACCAATTAAAACATTAAAACTATGTTAGTAACAATTCAAGAAGTGCTACCAATCGTAGCAAGAGATTTTGACAACAAGACTACAGGAAAGAAAGACACTTTCTACTCTAAAGGTTATGTCCTCAGTGACGGACTTAATACCTTCTATGCTGAAGCACTGGGTAATCTTGCTCAAAGACTAGAACGTGAACCTCTTAATGCAAATGGATTCGTGAATGTGGAAGTATCTATGAATGCACGTTCCTATGAGAACTCAAACAATCAGAAGCGATATTCCACAGACATCATTATACAGCGCATAGGGAATATCTAATCTACTCATGTGTAAGCAGTATAAGGTCACTCTATCGGGTGACCTTTTTCTATTATTGTCCGCGTCGCGGAATCGGTGTAAGTAACACCGATGTAAATTTCCCACATTTTAACATAAATTTCAGACCTAATAAATACAATGTCAGAGTATTAAGGCAAATGTTATTGAACGTTAATTAACACTTAAAAAATCACCCTTTTTCTATACCTAAATTCTACTGCTAAGAACTACTTACTGATGAGAACAACTCTGTACTATGCAAATATCTATTATGACTACTGAAAAGAATGCTGATTTCTAATTATGTGACTACTAATGACTACTAAAAGGAAATGCCGCTGTTCAGTGAAATCTACAATACAATACTCCACAACTCTATATACACACACCTAAATTGCCACACGGAGTGTATATGAATCCACCCTGCAAAGCCACCCGACATTATCCCCGCACACCCACCCTGCGCCCCACTACGCGGGGCACGTCCCTCACACACCCGCCCTGCATCCCCGCACAAGCCGCGTGCGCCCGCTTTGGCGGTCGCGGGTCGTGCGGTTGCTCGCCCCACCTCGCTTTGCTCGGTCGCGGCAATCCACGCACCATAGTTGGGTGTTCGTTTGGTTGGTCGTCCTCGCTACGCTCCGCCGCCCGTGAAGGGGGGCTCTAGCCCCCACGGTGGTAAAAAGTCGTTTCTTGTGGCTTGGTTTGCGCCCTCCGCTCTCGCTGCGGGCTGCTTGTGGCGCTCCGCGCCCTTGGTGTTTGCCGGTGGTGTTGGGTGTGCCCTTGGTTGGGCTTGAAAATATGTTGTACAACATATTTTTTTACTTTCTACTATGGTATATTTTTCGTAACTTTGTAGTACTTAAAAAGATAGAGATATGAATAAAAAAGTTTCCAAAAGTGCCGCATCTGATGCACAGGTTTTAGATTTCAGATTTACTGAAAGTCTCAGTGATGTTATTTTTGAGTGTCCGGAATGGTTGGATGATATTTTAGATGAGGACTAGTCTATGCGTACCGATTTATTATCATCAGTTCCTTATGTAGAAAAGCCGTGGCGTACTCAGCGCTCGGATATTAGGATGGCTCATATTGAGTTTATCAGACGTCCGTGTCCCTTCTGTGTTCGTTTGGTTCGTAGTGTCCGTTTGTGTTTGTGGCGGGTGTTCTGTTTGCCCCGTTATCGTTTGCGTGCTCCGGGTCGTGCTTGGTTTTAGTTTAGTTGGCTCTCTTTTATAGAGGGCTAATTTTTTGAAAAATTTTTCGGGGCTACGCCCCGACTGAATATCCGCCCTTGCTTATCGCCCCCCGCGTAATCCTCCGCTGATAAGCCCCGCCCACCAAAGCTAATGATGTGTAGGTAGTATTTGCCACCCGCGCCCGCCCTTCCACCCTGCGCCCCCCTGTCGCGGGGCACGTCCCTCGCTACCCACCCATCCACCCACCCATGCGGAATAGCCGGTCGTTTAGCCGGTCGTTTAGTCGGTCGGGCAGCCGGTCGGGCAGCCGGTCGGGCAGCCGGTCGGGCAGCCGGTCGTTTACCCGGTCGGGCAGCCGGTCGGGCAGCCGGTCGGGCAGCCGGTCGGGCAGCCGGTCGGGCAGCCGGTCGGGCAGCCGGTCTTTGTAGGACGGGGGAAAACGTCTTGCGACCGCGAAAGCATTTCTTGCCTGCAGGTGCGGGGGCTTAGCCGAGAAGGCTTTTGAATTTTTTATGATTTTGGATTTTAGATGGTTGGTGGGAAATCTTTATCCACGCGCCCACCCGTCAGCCCACGCCCGCCCACAAGCAGTAATCAAAGCTGAGTCTGCATGAAGAAATAAAACACCCGCCCACCCTCAAAAATGCGCCCATCGAGGTCGCAATTTTGAATTATTTGAAGGGGATATTATGTTAAATATGGCGGGTCCCCCTACCCCCGCACGATATTTAGACATAATATTCCTTCAAAAACCATGTGTTTAAAATAGGTTAGGTCATAATTTATATCCACCCTGCTTTATATCTTCATGCAGACTCAGCTTTGATTACCCCGCGCCCACACACTCCCAACAACCCACCCCTCCCACAAAGCCCCCCATGCCCTCACACCCCTAACCCGCGCACGCCATCCGGTATTGGACTATCCACCCACGGCAAGCCCAAAGCCACACCCGCACATATACAAAGTTGCCAATATCACCCCACATAGTTTAGTTATACCACCCGCCCACACAACACCAGAGCCACCCACATTGGCAACTTTGTAAAAGTGCTGCCCTTGCCCCCCGCCCGCGCCATGCGGAGTTGGACTTATCATTATTTATTTTTAACCGCCTACGGCTCTAAGGTATTGTTTATATTATAAGAAATATATACAAATGTAAAATTGACATGACATTTATTTACATTTGGAAAATTTACAAAGTTAAACTATGTTTAAAAATGTTAAATCTAAAACCGATACTCTACCATCAAAATTACCAATTTTTCACAAATCTGAAATGTTAAAAAATCGACACTGAATCATGTCTGACAGATGATTGACGCAATGCTGACCCTTGTCTGAAAATTTTCGATTTTCTATATTTGCAACAGGTTCAAGTAACCTCTTTTCATAATCTATTAACCTTTTAAAAACATTATTCACTATGGCAAAAGTAAATCCCACCCTCGGAAAGATGGTCGGCAAAATCGGAGGTATTGTTTACTCCGTTTCTAAGGGTCAGCAGGTGATGCGTGAGAAACCAATCTCAGTTGCAAATCCTCAGACTGCTGCACAAGTTGCACAGCGCTCAAAGATGAAACTTATCACTCAGTTGGCTGCACAAGTAAGTGGAAGTATCTTCTACACTGGTAATGGTCCCGTCAGTGGTCGTAATCAGTTCATCGCTGCTAACCTCAAGCAGGCTTACTACAGCGGTGACAAAGCTGCAATCATCCTGGACAATGTGCAGCTAGCAGACGGTAATGCAGGTATTCCTGCTCTCCATGTTGCTCGTTCAATCAATCAGAAACTGCAGATTACCTTCACTGAGGAGGTTGCATCTGACATCGTAGGTATCTACTTCTGTGTTTACAAGAAGACAGACGAAGGTCGTCTCGCTCTCTATGGTCAGAAGTTGGTACGTGAAAAGGACGATACATACGGCTTTATGGCTGAGTTCGCAACGACTGCTGATGAGTTGGTAATTTGGGCTGTTGGTATCAAGGCTGCAAATGCATCATCAAAGGCTGCTTACTACAACTTCCAAGTTGCGAACGGAGTTGATGCAGCATCCCTTCTTTCAGACATCATGAATTCAACATCAGGTCTCATTTACTCTGCTACTCGCGGCGTTACTCTGTATCG
>JAZQHA010000061.1:0-2839 GCA_045540315.1 Acutalibacteraceae bacterium
CTTAAAGTTTGATAATACGTACGTTCTTTGATACGCATTAAACTTTCCATCAGCCAAATGCAAACAGCCAACATAGCCATTACCCGCGACTGTAATTGCAGGTCCTTCGAACGCATATTTATCAATTTTGTAAACTTGCAAGCTACATGTATAAAAGTCGTATTCCCCATCAGGAGTCATGGCGTTAGCGTCAAGCTTTCCTGTAGTAATATCAGACAACTCCCCAAGCTTACGTTGTTCCCAAGCGTCAGTAAATCCGGCGAAGCGGATGGAAGGAGTATCGTTATTGTTCTTCATGGCTCTCTCCTTTCTCGTTGATGTCCTTTTCGAGAGAAAGTTCTCGTTCAATATCCTCCACACTTGGCAGACTACTTTTCCATTCTTCGGAAAGAGCCGATGTGAGTTCATACTTAGAAATGCCGATGGGGCGATTGGCGTCACGCAAGGCATATTCAGCCACAACTCGATTTTTGTTCTTACAGAGAAGTAAGCCAATGGTGGGAGCATCTTGTGCGGAGCGCATTTGTTCATCCACCGCTGTGACATAAAACCCGAGCTGCCCGAGGTGTTCGGGCTTGAAGTCGGTAGTCTTCAGCTCAATGACCACATAGCAATGTAGTTTAATGTGATAGAAAAGCAGGTCTATATAAAAATCCTCACCACCGACTTCCAGATGCACCTGCTTGCCAACAAAAGCAAACCCGGTACCCAGTTCCAGCAAGAAATCCGACAAGCGGGCAACTAGGGCTTGCTCCAATTCCCGTTCACGAACATCTGCAGCGAGCCCTAAAAACTCCAATTTATAAGGGTCTTTGAGGCTTTCTTTGGCAAGTTCAGACTGAGGCAGCGTTAACGTGGTAGCAAAATTGTTTTGGGCTGCGCCTATGCGATCGGCTGTACCTAGCTCAATATGATGCACTAATACATTACGGGACCATCCATGTTTTAGCGTCAACTCGGCATATTGCAGCCGCTTTTTTTTAGTTGGAACTTTTGCCAGTAAGGTCATTAGGTGATACCAAGGTAATTGCGCAAGCGGCGCTTGCGCAATTTCATCCCGCGTCCAGGAACTTGCGAAAAGACACATGTAATCAAGATTCCGAACGGAGAATCCTTTAATTTCCGGGAACTCGCGCCGCAAATCAACGGAGAGGCGTCTTATCACTTTAGAACCCCAACCATGTTGCTTTTTACGCACAAGAATACCAGAACCGATTTCCCAATATAGCTGCACAAGTTCTTGATTGACAGCTAGTGCAGCTCGTTGTCGCGCTGTCTGGATTTGTTTTTTCAGCGAGGAAAGCCATTCGCTGTACCCGGAAGCTATTGTTACAAGTCCCGACATCAGATTTCTCCTCCCAGCAGTTTTTTTAGTTCATTGATACCTTGCATATCAAACTCGTTGCCGGTCAATTCTCCAAGGAGATTGGCAAGAGATGATTCCGTCTCTGAAATCTGGTGGTCAACCTCGGCAAACGTGGTTTCATACTTTTTGCTCAGAGCAATGAGCTTGGCGATAAAATCATTGATGATAGCGGCGGGCAAGCCTGCCATCTTCTCCACCAACGGAGTTACCCACTTAAGCTTGATAAGCTGCATGGCTTGTGCATCGTCCAGAGCCTCGATAGTCTTTTTAGTCAGGATATGTAAATCCTTTTCAGCCTCTTTCACTTGCTTCTTGAGGGCTTTTTCTTCATTCATCAGTGCCGATACCTTGCGAAGGACGGCCAGCGTCTCCGGCTCGGCATCCTTAGCTTTCAGCGTCTTAGTGATTTCCTTGGGAACAAATGCGTCCTTGGCTTCGTTGACAAAATCGCGTTCTTTGTCCTCCTCGCTCAACTCTTCGAGCAGGGATTCATACTCAGCGGCAATCTCGGACAAGCGGGCTTCATCTGCCTTGAGTGCTGCGAGGTTAGAAGCGAGCAAGTTTTCCTGAACCAAGGCAAAAGGCATCACATGGCCGCCCCAGCCGTCCTGAACCTCTTGGTCTTTGCCATCCTTTTTCTTGAGCACCATATTGGGGTCAACCTGTTTGACAGCGGCAAAGCCCTCTGTCCGGATAACTTCAAGGTCAACCGCAATCTTGCCCCACACATCATCCAAGAGCTGATAGGCAGCGTATTTATCCACCAAGGGGATGCCGCTGAGGCGGGAGAAGATATCATCGCTGAGGATGGATTCCTCCTTGGAGGGATTCAGCTCCATCATTCTATCGAGCAGTTCAGCAGAAAGGAACGCATCAAAATCAGCAAACGCGCTGCGATAATTTTCCGTAAATGCCGCTACGTCCGGGTGAGTAAAGACGGCATCCTTGAAATCCGCCACCTTGGCTTGGCAATACGCCGCATTATCAGAAGCAAACAAAGAGGCTTTCAGCGTTGGGAATGCCTGCCAGTACTCATGCAAATCTGCCAGCTCAGACTCAGGAATCCCGCCGAACATGGATGCGTAGATATCCCAGCTCTCTGCCTTTTGAGAAGAATCCACATAGCGCGGAATGTTGAGGTTGTATTCGTTGCGGCGAATCTCGTCACGGCTCACCACACGAGAAAACTTCTCCATATCCGAGCGAGAGGTCACGACATCTACAATCTTCTTGATATCGCATGCACGCAGCACGTTATTCTTGCCCACCTTGGCAAAGCCCTTGGAGGCATCCACGATGAGAACATCCGTATTGTCGCGCTTCTGCTTCAACACCATGATAATGGTCGGGATACCTGTGCCAAAGAAAATGTTGGCGGGGAGGCCGATAATGGCATCTACATGGTTGTTCTCAATGAGATTCTTGCGGATAGCACCCTCTTCACCGCCACGGAACAGTACACCATGAGGCAGC
>JAZQHA010000062.1:0-15442 GCA_045540315.1 Acutalibacteraceae bacterium
AACGTTGGCGCTTGTAAACTCTTCGTGATCATCCGTCTACAACTATAAACGTTTGAACCATGTAAACCGTTTGAAAGAACTAACGTTTGATCGGACCGGGGCAAGCCCTTCGTCTATGGCACTAAACGTTTGAATATGGGGAAATGGGGGAAAGAAAAAAGTCGGACGATAACCGCCCGACCTAAAAGAAAAATATGGTGTATACTAATTAGATATATTAAATACTAACGCTCAACCCATAAAACTGACTTGTCATTTTCAAATAACCGTCTTCGTTAACCTCCTGGGCATAGTGCCGGAAATTCCATTTCGAAATAGATTGTGTGTGAATCCCCCTTTTCTTCGTCCGTCTCTGAATCAGAATAACATGGGAATAAATCTTTGTCACCATAAACGGCAATAACTCCGGAATATCTCCCTCATATTCAATAGCCAGAACACATTGAGGGAGAAGGAACACTCCGCCTAAAACGGGCTTAGTCTTTTCTACATGAAAATAACGACTTCTATTTTCCGTGTACTTTTCAAAATTTGCAATACCATGGTCTGTTTTATTCATTTTTTCATATTCTCCTTTCAGAATGTCCTGTCCATAAAATTGTCAATGTCAATAAAGCAATCCGCTTCCGTTATCATTTTCTTAGTTTGTATAGCGTTCCGCATAAACCGACAAATTCCCGGATAATTTAGCGCTATTTCCTGCGCCGTTATTCTGTGCCGCCTGGCCTTCATTGATTTAGGCCGTTCAATGAGTACAGTATCTCCCAGGCGAACAGAAAGATTAAGGTCGGAAATATAGAAACTGTATTCCCCACGGAAGCGCTTTAATTCTTTCGCCCTGTCCAGGTTATACCCATTCCATTCAAGCGGGTATTCCGTTTCTTCCCACTCCCCGCCCGTGATCATGCGGGCCTGTTTGTTTTGGTTTACATTGTAGTGTTTTGAAGCACTATCGTCAATCTTGACTTCGGGAGTCCAATAAACGCATACCCTTAGCCCGTTTTCTTCGGAAAAGAGTGTAACCTTTCCCCGCCTTACCCGGCCTACATCAATGTGATAATAGTCAAATATCGGTGACTTTTGCTTGACGGTATTCGCAAGACAAAATACTTTTACGTTATCCCGAAGCCTGATAATTGTAGAAAGGTTATTTAAGTACCCTTCTAAAAACAAATCATCCTTCAGCCGTTTTTTACGCTCCAAGAACTCTTCAAAAATAACCGTTTGCACCTGGTCATAGTTATTACCTTTATAACTCAGCCATTGAGACAGAGAAAGCGCGCTTCCGATCTTCTCCCGGACGTTCCGCCCTTCTTCAATGCTTTTTGCGTCGATGGACGCACCCAGAACAGACAATTCCTTTTCATGGTCTGTGCGTTCTTCAAAATATGGTTTTATCGTAGCCATATAGGAACGAACACGCCCCTGTCTTACATCCTCGTCAATCGTCCGCATGACGGCAAACTGCGCGCCCGTCTCCAACCATTGATCAACGCAGTATTGCAAAATCCCGTATGACTTCCCGAATGAACGCATACCGAAGATTAAATATACATCCGCGTCCAGGGCAAGCAAGGCCGGATAATCCACGACCTGCATTTCCTGCCCGGTAGCCGCGTTTTTTACGGTCAGGGGTTTTATTTTCAACGTGTCAATCTTCATCTTTCACCACCTCGCACAGAAAATAAATACCGCCTGGTGTATGTATGGGAGTTTCAGAAACTTGTAAAATCTTGTAGTATTGTAATCCGCCACCGGGTATTAAAAGAAATTCTGTATTCAAGTTTAATTCAAAGTTCGTTGTTATCGCTGTTTTCATCATAATTTCACCTTATATAAATTCCTCTTTTCTTTGATGATATCCAGATCAATGTCAAAACTTTCTTTTTCCGGCCTTGCCAGATGATACCGCCCCGACTTCGTCAAGTATAAATCGCTGTTCCGTTCTTCCCACTCTTCAAGCGTGATTCCGTCACGTTCGGAAAGTAGAATTTCGAACGAATCGGAAACAGACAAACGATAAGTTGTGTTCTCAATCCAGCACCCTCCGCCGTCGTTCCATTTGTTTTCCGGGTTATCCACATACCGGGAAACCGTCCGCCCGGAAACGTCCGGCCCAAAGATTGTACCTGGGATAAAGTCTGTCCAGTCCGTAATTACGCAAACTGCCTTTTTGGAAAGCCCGGCAACTGTCATTTTGAATATTCCTGTATGATCTTTCACGAGATACTTTTTGGCGCCCCAGGTACAAAAACCCAGATACGCCCCGTCCGCCGTCTCATGATCAAAAATCCCAAGGTCAGGGAAGTCATTTTCATACCCCAGCATTTTCAAGCGCCCTTGCCTTACACCTTTCGCCCAATCATTGTATTTTGAAATACTGGGCAAACACTTTTCCATGTCAACAACTTTGGCCGAATCTGTGTCACAGTACACAACCCGCTTGTCGTTCGGAATGATAATATCATGCCAGAGGTGGAAACGCGTCCAGGCCGGAACAAATACGCCCCACTGGTAAGCAAGAAAGCTATTCCATGAATTGTAATACATCGATAGTTGATCGTTTATCGCGTCTTTGTCCGCATAGTCCAGGAAAACACGTTTCCATTCTGTGTCATTTAGTTCTATCGCATCATGTAACAATGCCGTAACCATCATACCATAAAAGGAATTGACGCGGTTTTTTGCCTTCATGTAGTTGTCTTTTTCACCTTCTACGCCCTTCAATTTCTGTTTACGTTCGTAGTATTTTAACATGCAGTGTAAAAGTGCGTCCGGCAAGTATCCAGTTTTGGCCCACATGAACCGTTTTACCTTTACCTGTCTGACCGTGTAGGTTTCCAAGATAAGCTGAAAATCCAGATTAGTTAATACAGCGTTTATTTGTGTAGCACTCTGAACCCGGCCGTTGTCTAAAACCACATCGTCAACAATTCGCCTGTTTCCGTGTTCATCTTCCACCCAGCGTCGTGTGTCACATTTTGAAGCGGATAAAAAGGTATTGCTTGTTTTATTGACCACTTTTCCGCCCGGGTTAGTGAAGGTAAATTCCCCGATAAAGCACAGGTCAGAATCTGGCCGAAGAATAAAGGATATGTCTTTCCATGTCACCTTTTCCGGCCTTACCCAGTGCCATCCGCCCGAAGGATACTTGTGTACCAGCATGGCGAACGGGTAAGCACTCCCGAAGTCAAAAGAATCTACACCCGGAACGGGTTTTCCCACATATAAATAGTTTGCGTGCGTGTAGCCCCCGGAAAACGCGTCTTTTGTAAGCAGGTATTGTTCCGCGTTCATCCTCATACGCTTGAACCACTTTCTGTTTTCCGGGTTTTTCCGCATTTCCTTTCTACATTCCACGCGGAGAAAAGCTGTATTCGTAAGCGGAAAATCCCAGAAATTCATTCCCTCCTGATTTTCCAGTTGTCGGATTTTCTTTATCATGATTTCAACATCCCGTCGGCAATAGCTTTCTTCTTCCTCTGTCAGTTTTTCCCCTGGGTAGCGTTCTTTCTGATAATCCATTTCCAGTTTTTCAAGTCCTACATCTTTACCACACAGCGCAAGACTTTTGTTTGTCAGATAGTAAGAGCATCGAAACTCAAGTAGATCGTCAAGCGTGAATTTAAGCATTTTGTGCGTATCTGTCGCGAACACTTCGGAAATTTCATGTTCGCCCATGTTTCGAATTATCGCTTCCGTCTCGTAACTTAAGTTGTGGACAAAACAGATAGACGGTTTTCCCTCGCATAAGTCCAGAAGTCCGGCAAGGCAAGCAGGCCAGCTGTTCCAGGTATAATAAATCGGTTCTTCTCCCGGTGCGTCCTGAACCATTGCTTGCCAGTGCCACGTTATAAGGTTATCCCGGTCGAAATCATCTTTGAAATGTGTCGTTTCGATGTCAAAACAGATAAGCCGATGAGAATATTTTTTTCTTTTCTTCGGCATGGTTTACACCTACCTTTTCTTTTTTGTGTACCTTTTTTTCTCACTTCCTTTCTGCTTTACCTTCTTCTTTTCCTGACGGTTTACGGTGATATTATCGTTTTCCTGGTCTCCGAAGTCCTGAACATCATCATCCCCTATTGTGATAAAGTCGCGCTGTTCGTCAAAATCCAAATTCGAAAAGTAGTCACTGGATGAGGTTTCTTTGTTGATGATATCATCTATCACCGCGTCAATGTCTTTCTGTGACATATCTGCCATGTTGTAGGCCATGGCCAATTGTTCGTCAGAGTCATAACCTGCGCCTTTTTCCGCGGATTGAATCCGGCCTAAAATGCTCATCGCTCTTTGATACTTTTCTTTATCCATATCACCAAGGCCCGGATGATTTTTTTTGAACGTTTCCATTCTTTTGTTTTCCATCTCCCGGATACCCTTGACGGTTGACGTTTTGGCGTTTAAGATATCAAGCGCCTGTTGTGCTTGCAGGGCAAGCGCTTTTTTGCTCTTGCCCTTCACTTTCGTGTTAAAGTCTCCGTATCTGTCCAGTATATAGGACTTCTTCCCGTACTGCGTACCCCCAGGGGAAAACGCTTTTCCCAGTGCCTTCAGTCTGCTCTGGGCGCGCTTTCCCAGTGTGTGAATGATATCCTTTAATTCCTTTACGGATAAAAAGTCAATTGGCGGTAACTCAAAAGCCATTTAATTAACCTCTTTTTCTTCCCCGTTCTCTTTATGGTAGATCGGCATGACAATCCCAACCAGACGCGTTATATTCCATAATTTACCCCCATTGTTCGGCCATTGCCCTTGCAATTCCCCAAAACGTTTTACTTCTGATTTTCGCCGTTTCCGGGTCATTCCATCTTAAAATTTTTCCGTTAAGCGTGGCATAATCCGCAAATGCGTTATGTGACTGCCCCTTTGAATTTATCGGTCCGGGGTCTACTATGTCTGTCGGCGTAAGTGGAGGGAGATTATTTAGCCATAGACAAGTTGACTTTCGCGCCGCTTCTCCAAACCAAAACGGTTGTATAATCTGGTCAGGCTTGCGATATCGCGTTGACATAATACCTATAGGGTTTTCAATTGCCCATTTGCAATCTAACTTTGTAAATGTCAGGAAAAAACGAATTGATTCTTCCCTTTGTTTCGCGCGTTTGATTGCCTTATTTCCGTATTTCTTAACATTAAAATATTTATTCCCACTAACTGTCAAATAAGTACAAGGCGGATGTGCTATAACTAAATCCCATTTCTGCAGTTCGTGAAATCTTCCATCCATCGTTATAAACCACACAGCATCTAAAGTGTTGTTTCCGTGGTCTTTAGGATGGAGGATATCAAGAACATTTTCCCTGATATGATACTCAGGATGAGAGCCGGAACATGAGATAACATCACAGCTATAAGCTTCATGTCCACGCTCTCGAAATGCTATACAGACTCTTTGCGATTCTTCGCAAGCAACTAATACGTTCATGTTAAATAACCTCCCGATAGATAAAGCCGGATACCTTAGTCACGGCTTACACCGCTCCGATAGATATCCGGCCTACGTTGTTAGTTTTCAGTGTTCATATGTCATTCTTCGTTGTCCGTCTTCTGAAGTCCGTTTGCTCTTTCCTGGTTAACAGTGGTACAAAGAACCTCTATGTAATTGTTGCCCTTCTTCGTCTTCCGCTCTCTGAATCCAATGGCAAAGGTTCCGCGGGGTTCATCGCCCAGGACGTCAAGCAGTTCGTCAATCTGCTTGATAACGTTTTCGGACTTCGTGATAGCATTCCCCAGATAACCTTCTCCGTTTCTTAACGTGATTTCGTACAATTCCTTCTGCCCGTCCTCGCTCTTGATATGCAGGTATCCGACAAACTCGTAATACCCCTCAAGTTCCCGGCAAAGACCGATAGTTTCGGCCTTCTCTGCTACTACGCTTTCCAGTTTCGTAGGATAATGCTTTCTGTCAACAACCATTTGATTCCACCTTTCCGCTCTTCGTCTGATTTGAGCATGATCAATATTTAGAGTAGTTATCTACTCTCAACGCTCCCCGGCCATGTTATGGAGCGGCTTTAGCCGTGAGAAAGGGCCGGAAAGCACGGACAATAGACAATTACCACTTTCTGATCATTTCCAGGACTTCCGCGTCCTTCTGTGCGATAAACTCGACCAGTTCCCCAAGAGTGATATTTTCCTCAAGCGCTTTTCCTAAAATTTCGGAATAGCCGACGGACAGTCCCACAAGATGGGATAAATCATAAAAATCATATTCCTTCAATGCATCGATACCCGTTTTCATTCTTCCGTTCTCCTCTCTTTGTCACGCCTTCGGCGCTCCTTATACTAAATAGATTTTTACCAGGGGAAGTAATTCCCACTTCCCCGCCGCCGCTTTCCGCTCCCACGTGAAGCGGTCAACTTCTTCCATTCCGGAAATATCGGTTGCCGGTTTCCCGTCCCTGTTGTAAATGGAAAAAACGGTGTTTTCCCTTATAAAAATGTTTACAACGTCCGTTACTGTCATTTTCTCTTTCCTTTCCGCTTTTCGCTGTGGTTTGTTCCTCTTTACATTTTCTATTATACTCAGATACCAGGAAAAAGCAAGTTAGACTTTATCCTCCGTTTTATCCCCAAAATAAACAAAAGCCGTCAGACTTTATTTATTGTCTGACAGCTTTTGTTTTAGGAGGCTCAAATTATTCAACTTACGCTATTATCATAGCATATAATACAATTTTGTCAATAAAATTTTTTTCAGTTTTCCCCGTCGAGAATCAGGACGAAAATACATACCATGACAATCAAAAGGAACGTGATACCCAGGATAAAGCCATCCATGTTATTATCCTTCCTAGGCGTTCTGTGCATGGAAACATACAACGACAACACCATTGTAGACAATAAAGAATAACTCATTTCCAACCACGGCCAGTTTACAGTCTCTGCTGTCCGCCGTCATGAATAACCGCACGTCCTGCCGGATGGAGTTGGCGCGCTGTACGGTGTAACCGCCGTTATGGTCAAACGATACCGAGTACAGCGCCGAGAGAGCCGTTGAACTCCACGCTTCCGGCTGAAAGAGAAGATAGGACGTTTGAAAGGTAATTAAGTTGTTCGCGTATGGATACGCGGCAAGTGCCGTGAAGTGAAAATAGCTTTCTTCCTGGGCGGCAAGCCCTTTTCGATAGAGCATGTCAATCCCCGATGCGGTTATCTTATTCATGACTTCCGCCACGACGTTTGCTTCATTGGCGAGCGTGGTAGGCGTGGTAAGTGTGGCCATTAACATCAGCGGTAAAACGGCTTCCGTAAAGTTCTGGCCCGCCTTGCCTATTGTCAGCAGCTTCCGCGGCTTGCTGTGGTCAGGTGGCAAGAGCGAAGGGTGAAAATCATCTGTCCGTGTCCAGATACCCGCACATGTGCCGGACGCGTTGCCGCTCCTTGCGTCAGCGTAGGCGCAGAGCCAGTTATACCATGCATTGCCCAGCGCGTCAAAGTTTGTGCTGTCCACGATCTGCAAGGGAAGCCGGATATCAAGCCGGTTTAACTGATCTTCTATGTTTGTAATGTTCTGTTCGTTCGTGGTCACTCTCTGGGCCAGCGCTGACAGGTCATTCCCAAGCTGTGTTACCCGATCGCCAAGGTTTGTTACCGTCTGGTTAAGCGTGGTGTAGTTGTTTTCCAGTGTGGTGATACGCTGTGTATGATTGGCTATGGTGTTTCCCTGGTTTGTGACGGTCTGTCGCAGGGCGGAAATATCGCCCATGTTTTCGATAGTCTGGTTAATCTCTGTGATGTCCTGGTTTACCCCTTCGCGCCACTGATCAAGGCCGGACTTCCACGCGTCAATCACATCTTTCCAGTCTTGCATTTCATCACAGCACTGTTCAAGAGTATCAAGCCTTGCGTCAAGTTCTTCAATAGCCTGGGCCAGATCGGCAAGGGCGCTTTCTACCTGGGCTTTCCACGTCGCAAAATCCGCCTTGAATTGCTCATAGTCCTGGATGAGGTCAAACAGCTTTTTCCAAAGCATGGCCACTTTTTGTAGCAGCGTGAGGCTATCATCGAAAAGCAAGGGCTGCGTGAACATATTGTTAAATCCTGAGAAGGGCCAGAAATGCCAATGATACCAGGGCCAACCATGATCAAAATACTTTTTATCCTTATCTTCTGCCATGTTAAAAACCTCTCTTTCTACCTATTATATTACAGTTCGTATAAGCCCATGAAAAGCGGCTTCAGCGCGTCCAGAATCTGTGTTTCAATGTCAAACGCAAGTTCCGACAGCTTTAGCGCTAATGTCTGTCCAGCTTCCCGTCTTCCTTCGTGGCGCTGGGTGTAGTTCAGCGTTGTGTCCGTATTGTTCACGTTTACATCATCTATGTTGTGCGTGTAGCCTGTTGTCCTGTCCTCTGTTCCTGTCGTGTTCGTTTCGTCCTCGTGGGTGTTGTCGATAATCTGGCCATGTGTCAACCACTGGTTAATCCATGTGTCATCCTGGCCGAAGCCCAAGTTGTTAATGTTCTGTTGTGGTGTGTCCGAATCTCTTGTAATGGTGTGGTATGTGCCGTCTGTTTCCATGTGTCCGGCTGTCGCGTCGTGCATGGTTTCAGTGCTCTGCTTTTTGTTGTTGTCCGTAATCGTTGTGTCCAGTGTGCCGGTTTGCACATGTCCTATGGTGTAGTCGTGGTCTTTCAGTGGGTCATAGTCCAAGCCATTGCGCGAACGGAATAAAACGTTCATCCGAGGCATAATCTCCCACATCTTTGCCTTCAGGGCGAAATAAAATTGTTCTTCGGTTTCCTGACCGATTTCCCACAACATGAAGTGGTCAATAATCAGGGTGTTAAGCGGGTCTCTGTATGTCTCGTCAAAAATCGGATAGTCCGCTAAAGGATGTGTATAGCCTTCGTGATTTTCGAAAAAGCCGTTTTTGAGAAGATCGCAGACGTGTATTGTATATTTTGCGCCGACGGCGTAAAAACCGCCGTTCATCATAATATCTTTTCTCATGCGTCTACACCCCCTTCTTGACTTCCCGTCGTGCCGCGGTTATCAATATTTTCATATTGTAAGTCGCGGAAGCTGTACACCACGTCACAGTTATATTCTACACTGACTTCCAGACCATAGATTTCTTTTATCTGGTCGCAGAAATATTGTCTTTGGTCAAGGTAGATATTTTTCGTCAAGCTGTTTGACGTAAAATCAACGTTCAGTTCGTCCGTAATCAGCTGAGCCTTTTTCTCTATAGACTTCGCGGAAACACCCAATTCATTGAAAAAGTCGTTCAGAAGATCGTGTTTAAGCATTTCCAGTTTGTCCGCCACATACTGGGCGGGCTGAAGATAACGATAAGCGAACAACCCTTCTTTTTCGTTCCCCAGGATACCTTCCCGGCCATACACGACGGGCTTGAACCCGGCCACCTGTTCAAACATATTTGCGTAGGTAAGTTCTTGGCCGGGCGGCGAACTGATAATGGCCGGTGTGTTTTGATTGATCATATTGACGTGCGTTGACATGTCCGCCTGGGTAAGCAGTAAGGCATAGCGCGCACACACTTCGGCAAGACTCCGCCTGGCCGGAGTGGGGAAACAAAGCGCCGTTTCGGTCCGGTCTCCGTGGAAATTGTCGGTCTTTGTCTGTATGGTATATCGGTAACTTCCCCCGTACCAGGTCAGCGCGTCCGAAGGTACAGCGGCGCCGATAATCGGAAGATAACCGCTCTCCCGACTGAAAAACCCGGTTGTCGGGTCGGCTTTGCCGAAGGCCGCGGTCTGTCCACGAAACAGAATTTCGTTGAGATATCTATATATCTCGTTTCCAATCAGTTCTTCAAACGGAAAACCTGACCACTTGAAAACCGTCAAGCAAATATCGTGTAATCGTTCGAACCATAGCTTGTAAACTTCCTGATTTTGTATCTGCGTTTTTTTGTTTGTGAAGGATTTTTTCATACTGCGCTCCTTCCTTATTAGTAGTGATTATCAAGGGCGTTTGAAAAGTCCTTGTAATCCGCAACTGAGTTAAAAACAAATATTCCGGCATTGAATCGCTGAATAATCTGTGTTAGATATCTCTGCGGTACTTTTCGCCCTTCAAGCGAGGCTTCAACTGTTTGATAATACGTCCAGTGTGGCAAATTCTTGAAAGTAATAGGAACAATTTCACCTTCCATCATATAACCATACGTGCCGAACATCTTAGCGATTCTGACACAATCTGAAGCTGACGGGCCATACACGCCCGCCATAAATAACGGCGCTGTCTGATTATAAGCAACCATAGAACCAGCCGCGCCGCCAATAACGATGTTGCCGGAATTTACCGCTCTCTGCGTATTCAATGAATTTTGATATTCCGCGGCCACGCCTTCGAAAACCTCGCGCCCCGCTGACGCTAATGTTCCGGCTATGCCGTGCTTTAACCAGTTAACTTTATTTGTAAGTTCTCCTATTGTATCAAAACCGGTAGCGGCAACATTTGTTACCGTGTTCATAATAGCTTGTTTGAAAACCGTGTTGTCGACGCCAAAAGCCATTAAAGGCACTCTGTCCCATGACGGCGATTGACAGATGTAATTATCCATCACATCACCCAAGCCTGAAACCTTCATCGCAAAGAAACCATTATAAGACGGGTTGACATCTACTTTAATAGTTATAGGCGTTTCCGTTGTTGCTTTTGCGGCTAAATACTCAAACGGAATTTCCCTTGTATTGCCTGCCGCGTTAAGGATAAGCCGTCTAAACTGTGGTGATACAAGCAATTTCCGCCACTTATGGCCAGTCGTTAAAAGTGTTGTTGGCACGTCAAAATCAAAAGTAATGGGTGGAATCTCGTCAACATCAATACCGGTACGGCCGCCGCCTGTCAGCGTTGTCGGTACGTGATATCCGCCTATTATAGCGCTTGACATTCCGTTTTGAATAAATGAAGCTATGATTGATTGCCCTACTGTTGTATCAACAACACTAGTGTTAGGCTGTAAAACGTTTCCCACATTTGAATAATGTGGTTTCATTCTGCGCGTCCAGGCGATCAAGTCAGAAACACCCGATTGTTGTGCTAGTTGTAGCATACCGTTCCAATAATCATCAACTGCGTTGTCTAATGGTAAATCAGTCGCTTTAATACTTGTCATGATATATAAGGATAATTCGTTTTCTGACCAATGCCCGCCGCCCTCCTGGTTAATCTGTGGGCGCTGTCTACACTCTATCGGTTCGGATGTATAAAATCCTTCTGGGCTGTTATCATTCGACGGATGACACCGCACCATCGGGGAGTCATGGAAAACATACTGTCCGGCAAAGTTTAGCCAGGGGTCAAGCGCAAGATGAACCAGGGTCATTGCATCATTGACATAATCGCACTGCGTGATAAAGGTGAAGTTATACCGACCATTATTCAAGTACACGCAATAATTGTATTGTTCCACTTCGTTGATATTCCCGTTTGCCCGGAATACAAAATCATTATCACGTTGCCAATAACAATCCGTGTACACCTTAGACGGATAACTGGATACTATGGCCAAGGCTTCACCCGGCGAATCTGCCGCGATAACATATTTATTTGAAATGTCGAACGGCGTTGCGTATAATGTTACGGTTGTGTTTGGGGTCATATGGTCGCTCTCTTTCTATGGATAAAAGGGCGGGCCGTTAAGACCTGCCCTTTTGTTTTATAATACTATACTAATTGAACGGTTGTACAATAATACCCCACTCGCCGATAGAATCATTGTAAACTAACGCTACGCCGCCTATCTCATAGTATTCTGTGCGCAATGACGCATATTGAGCGGTGATAGCTCCCTCACCTGTGGTATATGCCACAGGGTAGAAAACACGGTAATTATTATCGGCGCTATCTCTAAGCAAAAGAATCTGTGGATAATCTACAAAATTACCTATTTTATCTTTAACATCGTTGTAGTTTATAAAACTATAACTGGTATTATCGTTCTGACTATCCGCTAATATTTCAATTACCGTTATTTCTGACTTTTCAAAGCGTTTCCCTATACGGTAAAAGCCGCGTTGGATGTCTTCCCAATTCTGATTGTCTCCGGGTTTTGGGGTCGTGTCCGTGGGGTTGTAGTAGGGGTTAACATACGTTTTATACATTATACAAACTTCTCCGTCTGAACAAAACTAATAACAATCATATAACCGACAGGGATATTTACACTATTACTTGTATTATTGCGCAACTCGAACGCATACTGCTCATTATTTGTTAAAGGTGTAAAAGTTTCCCAATCTGAAGATTGATCAATACTACCATCCGGATTAACTCGCAACACAGAAAAAGCACCCGCCTGCGGTTTAGGTGTTAACTGAACACTTGTTGTATAACTGCCGTTCGCAACCGGTACATAATAACCCGGATTTAATTTACCTGTCAGTTTATTTAATATACTACCCATTGATACAACATGACTTGCGGCTGCTATTATAGTTTGTTGTGCTATGAATCTATAAGTAAAGGATATTGCGTCTTTTAACTGGTCTTTCATCTCACCCAGTTCCGCCGCCGTTACGCTGACTTCGTCCGCTGTTCCCTTGCCGAGCGTAAGGCCGCCGGACGTTTCAAGCTCTGTGGGGTTTTTGATCTCTTCCAGTTCCGCCGCGGTGACGCTGGTTTCGTCCTCTGTACCCTTGCCGAGGGTCAGGCCTTCCGAGGTTTCAAGCTGTGTTGAGCCGATGCGGGAAAAGCCCTTCTGGATGCTTTCCCAGTTTTCATTATCGCCGGGCTTCTTCCCGTCATCGTTGGGATTGTAGTATTTATTCGCGTACTGGGTGTAAAGATTTTCTGTCATGGTTTAACCTCTCTTTCTTTACGGCTACCCACGCCAATAATGGCGTGGGCTACTTCACGGCCTTTCGGCCGCTCAAGGTTCAAGCAGGGCCACCGCGTTTGCACAGACGTTAATGCCGTAGGTCTGAAAAACGGTAAGATAGTGGTTGCGGTAAAGTCCGGCGCTGTTGAAGAAGTCGGACGCCTGGGTGAGGTTGTCGCGATATTCGTAAGCTTTTCTATCCGTTACAATAGCAATAATCTTGTCATTGCTTACGGTTTCGCCCGCATCGGTGGTGTAGGAAAAACTATCAACCGGAATAACCCTGCTTCTAAAGTCAGCTTCACTCAGGTTAAAAGCCGCGGCCAGGCTCTCCACCTGGGCATTGACAAGCGCGCTTGTGCGGATAAAAACCATAATATCATTGTTTTCCACCCAGGTGATAGCCGGGGTTGTGTCCTCAATGCCCTGGGCCGCCGCGTAGGCCAGCCAGTTGTTAAACTCACTGGACGGGAAGGTGAAATTATAGGTCAGGGCGCGAACGGTCTTAAGAAGCAGTGTAGCGCTTCCCTCCGCGTCGGCGGTTTCGTTATAGCCGGTTATCGTCTGGGTTCTGATGATATTTTCATTTACACCGTCAACGAACAGAGTCTTGACAAGGGTCTGTTCCTTGATCGCGTTGCCGGAGTACAGGGAGCGGATAGCGCCGGTGATAAAATCGTCAAGCTGTTCCCACTGGGTAAACGCGCCACGAAGAAGCGGCTCGGGAATGGTGAGCCAAAACTGATCTTCACGGTTTCGTCTGTAATACTGCGTCTTCACGTCCGGGCGCTTACGGTTCAGCAGAGTATCACCCAATTCAATACTATACTTCCGTGCGACAGCCGGGTTGATATAGTTTGCTTCATAATCCATACCAAGCGGAAAACCTTCTTTTCTGAGCATGGAAAACTTGTTTTCATACATCTTGCTTTCTACCGTCTGGAAAACAAGCTTGTTTACCACGTAATCCAGAAACTCATTCATGTACGGGGTATACTTGACAATGGGCGCAAACGCGCGCGCGAAATCGGAATCAACCGTTGCTTCCGGGACGTTTCCGATATACTGTTCACTTGCCTGGGCGCGTGCATCGTTAAAGACCTTCACCGCACGGGCCGCTTTGGTATTGTTTTTTGCTACTGCCATGTTATTAACCTCTCTTTTCTCACGGCTTACGCCGCTCCGTATCTTGTTGGTCACGCCTTCGGCTTAGATATCCTTATAGGCTGTTATGTTATCTTCCAGGACTTCTTCGGCGGTTCTCTCTTCACCGTCGTCGGCCTTCTCTTCCTGTTCCTTGCCGGGGTCTTGCGTATCCATGATCTGCTTTTCAATCTTGCTGTAAAGGGTCATGTTTGCCGCTTTCAGCCGTTCGTTTTCTTCGGTCAGGTGGGCGATATTTCCGTTTGCCGTGTCCAGTTCGTTGATTGCTTCCGCCGCACGGGTCATAATGTTTGTACGGACTACATTGTACCCGTCTAGGGTTGTTGCGTCTTCCGCGTCAAGAATCTGTTTGATGTCTTCCAAAGTGTACATTTATCTGTCTCCCTTCTATATTTATTTAGGCCTTAGCGCCCTTATAGTCAACATCTTTTAGCTGTCCGCTATGTTCCCAGCCACGTTCCGATATTTTGGTTAAGATACAGCTTTCGCCCTCTTTAGCAAATTCAAGCGCATAACCGTAACCAATGTCAAGCCCGACGTGCCGCCCTTTTCCGTTCCATGTGGTATAAAGTAAGCTTCCCTCTTTGCCCTTTTCCGGCGTGGTCTTGTTTTTTGTTTCGGTATAATAGCCGGTTGAATAGTTTTCCTGGCCAGTGCAAGCATTGATAAACCCGGAACAGTCAAGGCCGATCTTGCCAAGACTCCATCTTTTCAGTTCTTCGAGCTTTGTAGGGCTGTACTTTGCAAAATACGCGGGTTCACAAGCGCAAAGTGCGTCAAGCGTTGCGCGAGTTAAGACCTGGCCTTTTGCACCGTACCAATAGGCGTACTTGTCGCGGTTTCGCATGATTTCCAATGCGTTTTTGATTACTTCATAATATGTCTTCACTTTTTATCATCCTCCACACGTTGTATTGTATAGGTTAACGCGGCTAGGCTTTTCTGTACTTCAGTTATAGCATCGGCCATTTTGTCAAGCTGTGCGTTTTGTTTGTCCGTCAGGGCTACAATCTGGGCGTTCATCTGGCTTATAGTTTCCGAATTTTTATCACCCAGATATTTAATATACCACGCGGCCAAAAGGGCTATAACGATCGGAAAGCCTACGGCGCTTACCGCTTGCATGATTGCGGATACATCCATTGTTGGTTTTCTCTCCTTCCCTTGCTTATTCCTACTTTCTACGGAAAGCGTGGACGAAAACAAGGTTTTACATTCCACGCCTTGCAAGAACCGCTTGCCCCGGTGCGTTCTTCACGCCGGTTATCCGGGCCTATTTATAATTTAGCGTATTGTTTATGATTTGTCAACATTTATTGTTATAAACCTTCTACTTTTCTCCCCCATATTCAAACGTTTAGTGCCATAGACGAAGGGCTTGCCCCGGTCCGATCAAACGTTAGTTCTTTCAAACGGTTTACATGGTTCAAACGTTTATAGTTGTAGACGGATGATCACGAAGAGTTTACAAGCGCCAACGTT
>JAZQHA010000063.1:0-2748 GCA_045540315.1 Acutalibacteraceae bacterium
AATTGAGGATAGCGGCATACGATTTCTATCTCTTTTTCTTCTTCTCCGGGGGCAGTGTCCGGGAAATACACGAAGTCTCGAAGAATTTCCAGTATGCGGGTCGGAGTCAACGCGCCTTGAATAAGGGATTGGAGCTCTCCCACTCCCTTGGTGGGCGTATCCTCGTTTTCTACCTTCTTCCAAGCATAGAAATACTCGTAGTTGGTCACGGTGTTGCCCAGTCGAGAATTGCTGCCATCGCTGATACAGGCCAAGGCGCAATATTTGAGCAGCAAGGGGATGTCTCGGCGATAGCGTACGGTAATCTGAGTATGGGCATCGCGGATGGTCGCATTCGCATCCGTGGGATTCTTCAGTTCAAAGATACAAACGGGAATGCCATTGATGAAAAGCAACACATCCGGAATGCGCACCTGCTGGCCCTGAAGCATTTCAAACTGATTGACGACTCGGAAATAGTTGCGTTCCGGGTGCTCAAAGTCGATGTATTCCAGTTTCAGAGGCAGAGCTCCGGGATTGGAGGGAGTGAAATCAAAGCCGTCCCGGTATAAATTGACTGTTTTCTTCAGCGTGGAGTAATCGCTGGTGCCGCTGACATTCTGAATATTGGCGATGACTTGGCGGAAATCACTTTCGGTCAGCCCTGCGTCTTCATAGCGTTCATGAAGATAAAGGGTCAAATCTTCCAACAGCAGTGGTTCCGTGATTTTGCGGTTGTGCAACTCACTGCCATGGGTATAATCCCAACCTGCTTGTTGCAGGAGCTCAACTACTGATTCCTCGTACTCGCTTTCGTAATATTTGCCTTTCATTTCCGGAGTTTAGGATAGTTAGTAATGAATCGCTTTTTGAATCAACGCCGGAGCTACCGCCTTGCGGAGCTTTTCCGCTTCGGAGGAGATGGCTTTGCTTTCCTTGGCGCATTTGTAAATGTCGACAATGGCTTGTTGCACTTCTATAGGGGGTACTGGTATCTGAACTTGTAGCATGTTTTCCCAGTTAAAGAATTCTGTCGCACTTCCCCATGAGTCCCAGCGAACATAGCGATCAAACTCATCCCTTTTGAAACACAAATATAGATATTCAGGCAACAATTCTTCTTTATTAGTCACTCTAAACATCACATAATCATTGGTGAAAAGGAAATGTTCGGACCCTTCATTGAAACCTAGTCCCAATCGTTCTCCATTACGGGTTGTTCTACGATTGAAAACAAACTCGTGATGCCTAAGGACAAGGAAAGAAGAAAAATCGCGCCCTGTTACATTAGCTCTCGTCTTTATCACCTCTTTGGTATTAGAAATACCCCTAACAGATTTTATATCTAACTTACCGTCTGTATTATAACGCTCAACTCTTTCAATTAGCCCGGTGCCTAATTTACGAAGGGGATATTCCTCCCTCAACTTTTTGAGGTAACTCATGCACAGCCCCATGAGAGGATCGGCTTGGGCATCATTGTCAACTTTGAGTCCGTTAAGCCCCTCCCAAACATCGACAAGCTGCCGCTGAATCTCGATATCCGGAACCGGGATTTCAATATCACAAAAGCGAGCCCAATCGAGATTTGCTCTTACACTGGAATCACTAATGAAGGCCCCATATCTATCCGATTCCTCTCGATTGAAGAACAGGAACACATAGGCAGAGGAAATCTCCGTCTCTTCCACCTTGTCACGAATAGTAAAAGTGGTATACGCAGGAGATATGAGAGCCGGACTCTCATCGACATAGCGAGCAATGCGGATACAGACATCTCGCCCTGTCTGCATACCACTGAAAGCGAACCATCCTTTTTCTACAATTTTATATTTTTGGAGATTGATGTCATTGATATTAGCCACTGTGGGCATAAAGTTTTTATCCTTATTGAGTCCCAGAACTGGATAATCGCAATTATCGGAATTCACCTTGTCTTGGAGAATAATCAAATCCCCCATTCGCATATATGTTACTTCAGAAGTCATATCCCAAAGCCTTGAAGGCGGCGATTAACTTTTCCTGATTTTCAGACTGTCGCTTAATAATCTCCGACGACTGAGCTCCGATATCTTGAAGCACTGTATCAAAATCCAAGGCTTCATCCCGGTCAACGAACTCAATATAACGACTGGGGGCAAGGCTCCAGTTCTTTTCTTTTACCTCCTTGATGCAGGCAGAATAGTACAACTCCGGGCTGGCATATCTTACGGGGCTTTCGGAAGCAGAAAGAGTCTGCCAGCCATGATAGATGCGGCACACTTCCTCTATCTGTTCGGGCGTGAGCTCGACATATTTCTTCTCGTATATGTTGGTATTCCATGTGCGGAGGTCTACGAAAAGGAACTCATGCTCTCGGTTGCGGAGCTGGCGACCATGCCACTTGCCGCCCTTCTTGTTATTGTTCAGAATCCAGAGTGTCACGCTGATATCGGTGGAATAGAACATATTTCGGGGCAACACGATGATGGCCTCCACCTTGTCATTCTCCAACAGCTTGCGACGGATGGCAATCGTGTCGCTATCGTCCAGAGCCCCATTAGCCAGAAGGAACCCGGCAACACCGTGGCGGACATCCAGCTTGGAAAGCATGTGCAGAATCCAGGCATAGTTGGCATTGCTGTCCGGCGGGGTGCCATAGTCACCCCACCTTGGGTCATCATCCAGCTGAGAGCTCCAGTATTTCTTCAGATTGAAAGGCGGATTCGCCATGATGTAGTCCATCCGCTTGTCTTTATGGTGGTCATTCGTGAACGTGGATGCCGCCTT
>JAZQHA010000064.1:0-2200 GCA_045540315.1 Acutalibacteraceae bacterium
CCCACAAAAAGACAGGGCGCGGAAGTCATATACTGGCTTTCCGCGTCCTGTCCTTTTTTTGCCCTTATCCGCGCTCTGTCTGCTTTTCCCGTTCCGGCTGTCTGTCTGCCTGTAAAATGCTGTCAATGTTCTGCTTGATAATATCATATTCCCGGACTTTCTTTTTCAGCTTCCCATAGTCGGCGTAAAGGGCTTCTTTCTGCGCTTGAAGGGCTTCATACTCCGATTGCAGCGCGGCGAGGTTCGGGAGCTTTGCAATGCCCGTTGCTTTCAATGACCTTGCAGCGGCTTCATGTAAGATAATCGCCTGTTCCTGTCCGGCGCGGTATTTCTCCCTGTTCCTTGCCTTGCGGTATGCGTCATAGACGGGCTTTGTCTTTTGGTAGGTGGAAACATTCTTGATAAGCACCGCCATGTCCGCAAGCCGCTTTTCGGCGTTCTTCAATGCGTCTGCCGCCTGTCCGCTTTCCGCTGCCATTTCCTCAATCCGGCTAACTAAATCCGCGTACTGTTCAATCTTGTTTTCGGTGAGAAAGTTCATAGTCTTTGCCGCCTGTTTCAGATTGTGGATTTTCGCCCACTGTTCATAGCCCTTACTCTGCGCCGCCTTGATACTGTTCTCAATGTCGATAAGCAGCGAAACGCCGCGCTGCTCTCTGGGGGCTTTCGCCGCCTTTGTCCGTCTGCCCGCTATCCGTTCCCTTATGGCTTCCTCTGTATAGTCTGCGCCGAGGGTTTTTAGGCGGGTGAAGCGTTCCTGTCCGGGGGCGCGGCATGATACATATTTCCCCGGCTTTATCTCATAGCCCGCCGCCTGTAACCGCGTTAGCAATTCCTCAAAACTGGAAACTTGGGGGATAAGTGCGTCAACGGCGGTTTTCAGTTTGCCTTTCCAACTTGTACCCGTCTTTTCTGCCTGGTACTCTGCATAGCTCTTTCCCTTGCTGCCCTTGCCGGGGACGACGACGGACAAGCCATTTTCCCGGCACAGCTTGTCGCTCATGTTCCGTATACCGTAATAGCTCCTTTTGTTGGAATTGTATTTGTGGTGGTCTACGAAGTTCACCGCGCAGAAAATAATGTGGTTATGGATATGCCCCTTGTCAATGTGCGTCGTCACAACATACTCATGTTGCCCCTTTGTTACCGCGTCGGCAAGCTGCTTTCCGATTTCATGGGCTTTCTGATAATCCACTTCCCCCGGCTCAAAGGACTGTATCAGATGAAAGGCTAAATTGTTCCCCTTTTGGAGTGCTTGGGACAATGTATATTCAAACTCAATATCTGCCGTTTCATAGGAGCAGCCGAAAGAGGACACAAGCATTTTTCCGTCCGTCTTGTCCGGGTTTTCGATATAGTCAAGGGCTTTGCTTAGAGTGCTTTTAATAGGCTTAATCTTTGTAACCGCCATATCTCCGCAAGCACCCCCTTTATTTCCTCTATGTCCTCTTGGTATGCGTTCCCCGTCGCGTTTACGCGGCGTGCTATCTGGTTGACGTTGACACCGATTTTTTGTATCTCTGCGGTCATAGCCTTTATGTCGGCGTGGTCTATCTGAATGATATATCCGTCAATGGCAATCTTCCGCAGATACGCCGCCATGTTCCGGGTGGGTACGAGCTTCATTTTTTCCAGTATTAAATCCCGTTCCGCTTCCGTCACTCTGAATTTGATTTGTACCGTCCTTTTGCGTCCGTCCATGTATTCGCTCCTTTCCTTTCCGTTCCGAGGGTTTGGGACACTTCCCAACAAGCAATTTTCAACCGACGCGCCGCAGCGCGGGAGGGGGAAAATACGGAAGTGGGTACCCGCTTCCTATGCTTGCTACGAATGTTTTTATCCTTTAGGCTCTTATCCCCTACTACGGAGAAAAAGCGATTTTGCCAAACTTCCGCAAAAGAAAAACGCTGCAATCTCAAAAAAGATTACAACGCTCTCTAAATCCTGTTCAGTTTTAAGCCGGACATTCCTATTCGCCCTCTTTTTCGACTTCGGAAATCTCTTTTGCCGTTGCGGTCACAATCCGTATGCCTGTATCGCTCATACCGTCAAGGAGCGCGTCAAGCTGCCGCCGCTTTGTGTCCTTTGCAGCGGGCGTGTCTAACAGGAATTGGTCTACGGATATATGGTAACGCTGTATCAGCTCAAAGAATATCTGTAAACTTGGGTGCTGCCCCTTGTTCTCAATGTTCGCAAGGTA
>JAZQHA010000065.1:0-111214 GCA_045540315.1 Acutalibacteraceae bacterium
TCGGGCGGGGGCGAAGCCCCCTTGGGGCGGCCCCGCGCCTCCCGGCGCCGTGGTGGTACAGCATAGCAGTATGTGAGGGGCACTCCCAAACGCGAGAAGGGACTTATCAAGTCCCTTTTTTTGTGATATTATATGCGTAGATAAAATAAGGAGGGATATTATATGAGCGAAATGCAGTCGATTCAATGGTTTCCAGGTCATATGACTAAAGCTAAAAGAAAAATTGCTGAAAATTTAAAACTCATTGACGTAGTTGCGGAAATTGTCGATGCGAGAGTCCCTCAAAGTAGCCGCAACCCTGATTTTGATGAGTTATTTTCGAGTAAACCTCGACTTATAATTTTGAATAAATCTGATATAGCAGACCCGCAAAAAACGAAGGATTGGGTTAATTTTTATAATGATGAAGGTTATCATGCCGTTTCGGTGGAGTGTGCTTCTGGCAAGGGTCTTAATAATTTCAACTCGACCGTGAGGAATATTCTAAAGGATAAAATTGAAAACGCTAAGCTCAAGGGTATCAAAAAGACGGTACGTGTGATGATTGTGGGTATTCCGAATGTGGGAAAATCGTCGCTTATTAATAGGCTCTCGAAGGGTAAAAAGGCCAAAGTGGAGGATAGACCTGGTGTAACACGTGGAAATCAATGGTTTACAGTTGCGGATGGTATCGAGGTGCTTGATACCCCAGGGGTATTGTGGCCAAAGTTTGACGACATGAACGTGGGAGAAAAGCTTGCTTTTACTGGCGCCATAAAAGATCAAATTGTGGATACAGAGCAGTTGGCAACTCGTCTGTTGGAGTATCTACGTTTTGAGTATGCAGAGAACTTAATTGAGCGTTACAAGCTTATGGGGCACGACGTAGAGAATATTTCTCCGTTGGAGCTTTTACGGCTCATTGGAAAAAAGCGTGGTATGTTGATTTCTGGCGGAGAAATAGACACAGAACGTGCGGCGATAATGGTTTTAGACGAGTTTAGAAGCGCTAAGTTGGGACGTATAACGTTGGATTAATTTTTTATTTTAGGAGCAAAATTTTTGATGTTAGAGAAAGACTGGTTTTTATACGAAAAGGCAGCAAATTGCGATGGTTACAAGGTCGTCTGTGGTGTGGATGAAGCGGGAAGAGGTCCACTGGCTGGGCCTGTTTTTGCGGCAGCTGTGGTTTTGCCTTCAAATGTGATGATTGAGGGTCTTAATGACTCGAAGAAGTTGAGTGAGAAAAAACGAGAGCTTTTATACGATGAAATTAAGGCTAAGGCGTTGGCGCATTGCATTGCCTTTGCCTTCGAGAAGGAAATCGATGAGCTCAACATTTTAAGAGCAACTTTTTTGGCTATGCGTCGTGCCATTGATGGTTTAGCTGTAAAGCCAGATTTTGCTTTGATTGATGGAAATAGATTGCCGGAACTAAATATTCCAGCAAAAGCTATTATAAAAGGAGACTCATTGTCGGCCTCGATTGCAGCAGCTTCGATTTTGGCGAAAGTCGAGAGAGACAGATTAATGAAAAAGTTAAGCGAAAAATACCCAGAGTATAGCTTCGAGAAGCACAAAGGCTATGGGACAAAATTACACGTTGATTTGCTAAAAAAATATGGACCTTCGGAGATACATAGAAGAAGTTTCCTTAAGAAAATTTTAGGTGAATAACGGTGCACATTAATCAAAAAATAGGAAAACTCGGTGAGGATAGAGCGGCAAAGTTTCTTGTTGCGCAAGGGTGTCAAATCGTGGCACGAAATTATCACAGCCGATTTGGAGAAGTTGACATAATCGCGAAAAATGAAAAAAATATTATCTTTGTTGAGGTGAAAACTCGAGAAAAAGATACAAAGTTTTCGGCGAAAGAAGCTGTCGATGCGTCTAAGCAAAGGCGACTTGCACAAACGGCGATGATATATTTATCCGAGCATGACGTGAACTTGCAGCCGAGATTCGATGTGATTGAAGTTTTGGTTGAGAAAAAAACTAACTCAATTTTAGCGGTAAACCATATCGAGAACGCTTTTGGGGGAGTCGATTTTTATGAAGCTTTTTGACTTGCACTGTGCTATCTTGTAGCCCGATGTTTTACCTAGCCCGCTGCGGCCGCGAGGCCAAAGAAAATAAAAGTTTTATTTTCTTTGTAGACCCAGGCTCAACAAAGTTGAGCCTGGGTCTGGCCGAATGTCCATTTTGACATTCGGCGCCTCGCGGCGCCGCGCAGATGGTATAGTCAAGATTCGATTTAGGAGTTGATATTTATGAAAATTTTTGATTTGCACTGTGACACCTTGTATCGAGCGCTGGATGAAAATGGTAGTATAGTCGACAATGATTATCACTTATCGGTAAAGAGAGGAAAGAGATATCAAGGCTGGGCACAATGCTTTGCTGTGTGGATACCTGATGAATGCCGAAAGAATAAGGCGTTTGAGCTTTTTAAGTGTGCGAAGAAAAAGCTAGATGAGGAGATAAGTAAAAACGCAGATTTAATAAGTCAGTGTAGAGGAGCAGGGGACATACAAGAGGCAGTAGAAAGGCATCAATGCGCAGCGATTTTGACTGTTGAGGGTGGCGCGGCGCTGGCGGGTGAGCTAAAAAATCTTGATTACTTGAGCGAATGCGGCGTAAAGATGATGACTCTGACCTGGAACGACCACTGTGAGATTGGTGGAGGTTCTCTTGCGGCAGAGCCAAATGGTATCACAGCGTTTGGAAAAAGCGTTGTGCGGCGCATGGAGGAGCTGTCGATGGCGATTGATATTTCTCACGCGAGTGACGCGCTATTTTATGATGTTGCAGCCGAGGTAAGAGCACCGCTGGTGGCAAGCCATTCGAATTCGCGCGTGGTTTGCAAGCATCGAAGAAACCTTACTGATGAGCAATTTGATATTATTAATTCGAGGCAAGGCTTAGTGGGGCTTAATTTTGCACGCGACTTTTTACGCGAAGATGGCGCTGCAACATCGGATGACATTATTAAGCATGCTGACTATTTTTTATCGCGCGCAGGGGAGAAGAGCGTATGTTTGGGAACGGATTTTGACGGTACTGATATGCCAGATGGCATCGCTGGTATTGAGTCGATGGAGCGCTTGTATGAGTTGTTTTTGCGGCATAATTACAGCGAAAGTTTAGTAGATGATATATTTTTTAACAACGCATTTAAATTTTTTGAAAGGCTTGGGACGTAGAAAAGGAGGTAAAAATGGCGCTTTATGCGATAGCAGATTTACATTTGTCTTTAGGGACTAACAAGCCGATGGATATTTTCGGTGGCTGGGACAATTACGTTGAGCGGCTTGAAGAAAATTGGAGAAACACCGTAAAAAACGATGATACCGTTGTAGTTGCAGGAGATATTTCTTGGGCAATGCGATTAGAGCAAGTTTTTAAGGATTTTTCGTTTATTGAGGCACTTCCAGGTAAGAAAATTTTCCTCAAGGGTAACCATGATTATTGGTGGTCGACTCGTAAAAAAATTGAGGATTATCTGCTTGCAAATGATTTTAAGTCCATCTCAATATTGTTTAATTCTGCTGAAGTAGCGGGCAACTTTGCTATTTGCGGAACTAGAGGCTGGTCATATGATTGCAGCTCGCAGGAAGACATAAAAATTTTAAATCGAGAAGTGGGTCGCTTGACGCTTTCTGTTGAGGAGGCAAAAAAAACAGGTCTAGAGGTAGTTGCGTTTTTGCATTACCCTCCGGTATTTGCGGGTTATGAGTGCACCGAGATATTAAATGTTTTGCAAAAGTATGACATTAAAAAATGTTACTATGGACACCTTCATGGAAAACAAGTAGCAAGAAAAGCTATAACAGGAATGTACAAGGGAATAAATTTTCAGATGATATCCAGTGATCAGGTTGGCTTTCAACCAGTTCAAGTTTTATAAAAGTCTATTTTGACCGCAGAAGGGTAGAAAAAATTTTTTATTTATGGTATAATTATAAAGATATTTACATTTTTTCAGGAGGATAAAATGAATTTAAAATCGTCAAACAAAGTCGAAACAAATCGTTATGAATTAGAGGTTGAAATTAGCGCAGAAGAATTTGAAAAAGCTGTAAATCGTGCATTTAAAAAGAATGTAAAAAAAATCTCGATTCCAGGTTTTCGTAAAGGTAAAGCACCAAGAGCTTTCATCGAGAAATACTATGGAGAAAATGTCTTTTATGAAGAAGCGATTAATGATATTTATCCAAGTGCTTTGCAAGAAGCTATTGACGAAGCAGGCCTTGAGGTAATTAATGATAAAATTGATTTTGATGTAGTAAGGCTTGGTAAGGACGGCTTTGAGTTTAAAGCGGTCGTTACGGTTAAACCAGAGGTTGAAATTTCTGGCTATAAGGGTATTGAGGTTACGCATAAAGCCGTTGAAGTTACTGAGGACGACGTAAATAAAGAAATTGAGCGTGTCCGGGAAAGAAATTCTCGTCTTGTTACAATTGAGGATAGAACTGCTCAAGATGGGGACACCGTTGTTTTTGACTTTAAAGGTTTTGTCGACGGAGAAGCTTTTGCTGGCGGAGAGGCCGAAAATTATAGCTTAAAGCTTGGAAGTGGCCAATTTATTCCGGGATTTGAAGACCAAATGGTTGGACACAATTCGGGCGAAGAGTTCGACGTTAATGTTACTTTCCCAGAAGTGTATCAAGAGGCTTCTTTAGCTGGTAAGCCGGCGGTATTTAAAATTAAGTTGCATGAGATTAAAAATCGTGAGTTGCCAGAACTTGACGATGAATTCGTGAAAGATGTTAGCGAGTTCGATACTTTAGCTGAGTATAAAGAGTCCATTAAAAAGCAGCTCTTGGACCTTAAAACAAGAGAGGCTGATATGGATGCCGATGATGAAATGATAGACAAAGTGGTTGAGCTTTTACAAGCAGAAATTCCAGAAGCTATGTTTAAGAACAAGCTGGAGGAAATGATGCAGGAATTTGCATATAAGTTGCAGGCACAAGGTTTAACTCTTGACTCATATCAAAAATATACTGGCATGGATAACAATGCTTTTAAGGCTCAGTTTAGACCTCAGGCAGAGCGTCAAGTAAAATTACGTTTGGCCTTGGATAAAATTGCAGAAATCGAAAATCTTGCAGCAACACAAGAAGAAATTGATGAAAAATATAGAACTTTTGCAGAACAGTATAAAGTGGATGCTGAAAAAGTAAAACAGTTTATCAATGAAAAGGACCTTTTAAAGGATATTGCTGCAGAAAAAGCTGTGGATTTCTTGCGTGAACATCGTGTAAACAAATAATTTAGCTAGAGTCATAATCAAAGGCCGCAGCAGCGCCGCGAGGCGCCGAATCTTAAGCCAAGATATCAAATAGGGTATTATCATAATTTATAAAGCCTGAATAAATCTGGTAAATGATGTTAATTCTTTAAAATGTATAGTTTATGGAGGGATTTCTTTGAGTAACGAAAAAATGATTTCGATACCTTACGTCGTGGAGCAAACTAGTCGTGGCGAGCGCTCATATGACATTTACTCGAGGTTGTTAAATGATAGAATTATTATGTTGACGGAGGAAGTTAACAATACGACTGCAAGTTTAATTGTGGCTCAAATGCTATACCTAGAGGGTCAAGATCCGTCAAAAGATATTTTCTTCTACATCAACAGCCCGGGCGGTTCAGTGACGGATGGTCTGTCAATTTACGATACGATGCAATACATTAAATGCGATGTATCAACGATTTGTATGGGGCTAGCTGCTAGCATGGGTGCATTTTTGTTGGCGGCTGGTGCCAAAGGAAAACGTTTTGCGCTGCCAAATAGCGACATCATGATCCATCAGCCAAGTGGTGGTGCAAAAGGTCAGGCTACTGATATTATGATTCATGCTGACCATATAATTCAGACGAAAAAACGTCTAAATACTATCCTGGCAGAGCGTACAGGACAGCCATTTGAGAAGGTAGCGCAAGATACAGAGCGCGACAACTTTATGACGGCTGACCAAGCTAAAGAGTATGGAATTGTCGATCAAGTTATTTATCAAAGATAGGAATTGGTGATATTATGTCAACTAAGAATGAAAATAGGGATAAAAATGTTTGTTGCTCGTTTTGCAATAAGCCACAGGAACAGGCAGCTAAGTTAATTGCTGGTCCCGGTGTCTACATTTGCGATGAGTGCATAACTTTATGCGTATCAATACTCGAAGATGAGCTTTTGAAAAATAGTAAGCATTTGATGGATGCATCAGAGAAAGCTCAGAGTGAAGAAATTAATTTATTGCGGCCAAAAGAAATTAAGAAAATCCTCGACGATTATGTTATAGGTCAAGAGGAGGCAAAAATAGCCCTTTCTGTTGCGGTTTATAACCACTACAAGAGGATTTATTTCGGCAAAGAGGATGAAAACGATGTCGTCGAGCTAAAAAAGAGTAATGTTTTGCTTTTGGGACCAACCGGCGTAGGAAAAACACTTCTTGCACAGACTTTGGCCAAGGCTCTCAATGTTCCTTTTGCCATCGCCGATGCTACCACCTTAACTGAGGCCGGCTATGTTGGTGAGGATGTGGAGAATATTCTTCTCAGGTTAATTCAAGCAGCCGATTTTGACATCGAAAAAGCCGAGCGAGGCATTATTTATATCGATGAACTGGACAAAATTGCCAGAAAGTCGGAAAATCCGTCAATAACTCGTGATGTTAGTGGTGAGGGTGTTCAGCAGGCACTCTTGAAAATTCTTGAGGGGACGGTTTCTAATGTGCCACCACAAGGCGGCAGAAAACATCCTCAACAAGAGTTTATTCGCATTGATACTTCTAATATTTTGTTTATTTGTGGCGGTGCCTTTGAGGGACTAGAAAAGGTCGTGGAGAAGAGAACTGGTTCGACTAGCATGGGCTTTGGTGCGGATATTAAAACTAAAAAAGAGCTCGACAAGACTCACTGGATGAAAGATGTTGTGCCTCACGATTTGGTGAAGTTTGGCTTGATTCCAGAACTGGTTGGTCGGTTGCCGGTTATCACTTCGCTTAGTGGCCTCGATAAGGAATCTCTTGTACGCATTCTAAAAGAGCCAAAAAATTCAATCTTAAAGCAATATAAAAAGTTGTTTGCGCTAGATCGTGTTGAACTAGATTTTGAAGAAAATGCTTTAGAGGCAGTAGCTCAAAAAGCCCTCGACAGGGAAACTGGTGCGAGAGGGTTGCGCGCTATCATGGAAGATATTTTGTCCAGCTTGATGTACGAGGTGCCCGGTGACCACACTGTGGAAAAAGTTGTCATAACTGAGGATACAGTTAACAACAAAACTGAGGCGCAAATTATCCGCAATGAGGCTCGCGTGCCGTTTAATATTACGGTTAATAACATTGCTAATTCAAGTAAAAGAAGTTTTGTATCTTAACGTGGAAAATGGATAGTGCGCGATCTAGCAATGGGCCGCCGCGAGGCGCTACAAACAAGAGTGAAAGCTTCAATTGTTAATTTGGTAACTTACATGTTATGGCTGCAACGAAATGTTGTAGTCATTTCTGTTGAAAATTTGAACGGAGATGTTAAAATGGATAAAAAGAACAGATTAAATTTATGTAAGATGATTTGTGGTATACTTATGATAATTTATGGCATATTTTTGTTTGTTTTTATGCTTTCGACGAAAGAGCGTCCACTTTGGTTTAACATTTTAAAGCTGGTATACTTTATTATTGTTAATGTATTATTTTTGTATAATTGGCAAAAAGACAGAAAAGCAAAAAATGCAAAGTCAAAAAACAATGTAGAAGAGTAAAAACTCCGCTATATGGTGTTTACATAAAGGATTAGTGTTTTCGGTATGAATTTCAATAATGTTTCTTTTGAAGCGGCTTTTGGAAGTAAAGCTCAGTTAAAAAAATCTACTTGTCCGGAGATAGTTTTTTCTGGTCGCTCAAATGTTGGAAAGTCGTCGCTAATAAATAAGTTGGTCAACAGAAAAGCTTTGGCGAGAGTTAGCACTAAGCCGGGAAAGACCGGGACGATAAATTTTTATGACATTGACGCTAAACTTAAATTTGTGGACTTACCCGGATATGGTTATGCAAAAGTCTCGACGAAGGAAAAAGAACGTTGGTCAGGTTTAGTTGAGGGCTATTTTAACGCGGAGAGAAATATTGGTTTGGTTGTGCAACTAGTTGATATGCGTCACAGACCGACCGCGGATGACCTACATATGATAGAGTTTTTGAGGGCTAATGAGTTTAACTTTATTGTTGTGCTGACAAAAAGCGATAAGCTAAACAAAACTCAGAGAGAAGAACGCTTAGCTAGTTTAAGTGAGGATTTTTCATCTGAGGATATCGATTTTATTGTGTTTTCGTCTGTGAGTGGTGAGGGCATAAATGAGTTGCGAGATATTATTAAGAATTTTGCAGAGTAAATAAAATCAACCATGAGGGAGCCGCGCGGTATAGTGCGGCTCCCGTATTTTTTTGTCATAGCAAAGCCCTTTGAGGAATAGTATGGTAATAAAACTTGACAAACAAAGGGTGGAAAAAATGTCTTTTAGAGTAGTAAAAAAATGGCATAAAATTGTCCTAAGCATGATTTTGATGGTATCGATGTTTTTTTATTTTGAGCAAAGAGTTGATTCGGTTAGTGAAGATAGTATAGAGATTCTGGCACCGGCTGCGATATTAATGGAGCCCAAAACAGGAAAGGTTTTATATGAGAAAAATTCTCATGAGGTTAGATGTTGTGCATCTATTACAAAGGTCATGACGATGATTTTAGTTATGGAGGCACTAGACAGTGGAAAGATAAACTTAGCGGATACAGTTGCAGCCAGTGAGCATGCCTCTTCGATGGGAGGCTCAGATATTTGGCTCAAACCTGGAGAGACGATGACGGTAGATGAGCTGATAAAGGCAACGATGGTGGCCTCTGCGAATGATGCGGCTGTAGCTTTGGCTGAACATGTTTGTGGCTCTGAGGATATTTTTGTAGAAGAAATGAATCGCAAGGCTAAAGATTTAGGTATGTACGATACGGTATTTAAAAATTGTAATGGGTTAGATGAGGATGGACATGTGACAAGCGCTTATGATGTTGCCTTGATGTCGCGAGAACTAATAAAGCATGAGAAAATATTTGAATATTCATCAATTTGGATGGACTATTTACGTGACGGCAAGACTCAATTAGTAAACACAAACAAGCTGCTAAAGAGTTACAAAGGTATAACTGGTCTCAAGACCGGCACAACATCGCAAGCAGGATGTTGCATAACGGCGACTGCGACAAGGGGAAACTTAAGTTTAAATGCGGTCGTATTAGGCGGAGCCAACGGCAAAGAGCGCTTTAAAGATGCGGCAACTTTGATGGATTTTGGTTTCGCAAATTATAACATGTTGCAGCCTGTCATCGATGAAAGCATATTTGAGCCAGTGAAGGTTCTTAATGGTATGCAGCCGGAAGTTGGTGTTGAGGCTAATGTGGAAAATGAAGTGCTCGTTCCCAAGGGACAAGAGAGAAGTATTAACAACAGCATGGAAATTGTTTCGGAGATAACAGCTCCAGTGGAGAAAGGTCAAAGTTTAGGACGTCTGCTCTATAAATTAGATGATGAATTGCTTGCCGAGTATGATATTTTGGCAATGGAGGATGTGGAAGAGATTAATTTTCTGGATGTTTTGATGGAACTAATAGAAGAGTTTTTTAAAATTTAAAAGTGTCGAGAGTAGCTCGTATATTTAAATTTTTCTAGTTACCATAGCCGCGGCCGCGAGGCCAACGGAAATAAATATTTATTTCCGTTGTACCCCAGTGCTCAACAAAGTTGAGCGCTGGGGTGGCCGAAGGCTCCAAAGGAGCCTTCGGCGCCTCGCGGCGGCGCTGGTGGCGCAGTAGCCCAATAAAAAAGCACTCCTATGAGATTATTTTCATTGCAAAACAAATTTTTATAGTGTAGAATGTGTCTAGATTGAACGGAAAGGCTGGAGAGTTATGCCGATAGAACTAAGCGCAAAATATCTAGAAGCGTTCATTGATGAGGAAGAACTTCGAGGGATAGCACCTCAAGTGGAGCTGGCCCATAGATTGTTGTACGACAAGACTGGAGCTGGTAGCGACTTTACTGGTTGGGTTGAGTGGCCCTCTAGTTACGATAAAGATGAGTTTTTACGCATAAAAGAGGCGGCAAAGAGGATTAATGAAAACACAGATGTTTTTATAGTAATAGGAATAGGAGGCTCGTACTTAGGGGCCAGAGCCGTAATTGAGTTGCTAAAGTCACAGAATTACAACACGCTGCCTAAAAATACGCCAGATATTTATTTTATAGGAAATAGCATTAGTTCTACGGCGTTAAGCGAACTTTTGCAAATTTGCGATGGAAAGAATGTAAGTGTAAATGTGATATCCAAGTCTGGAACAACGACTGAGCCGGCAATTGCGTTCAGGATTTTTAAGAAGTTTCTAGAAGACAAATACGGTAAGGATGGTGCGCAAAAGCGGATTTTTTGCACGACAGATAAATCAAGAGGCACCTTAAAGCAGATGGCAGATAAAGAAGGCTATGAGACCTTTGTTATTCCGGACGATATTGGTGGACGGTACTCGGTGCTAACTGCCGTTGGACTTTTACCCATTGCTGTGGCTGGAATTGATATCGATGCATTGATGCGTGGTGCAAAAGCGGCTCAAGATAAATTTAATTGCGTTGATATTGAAAAAAATGGCTGTTACAAATATGCAGCAATTCGGAATTTATTATATCGAAAGGGCAAGACCATTGAGTTGTTAGTGAGCTATGAACCAAATTTCGCTATGATGAATGAATGGTTTAAGCAGTTATTTGGTGAGAGCGAAGGTAAAGATAGTAAGGGAATATTTCCTTCGTCGGCTATTTTCTCTACGGACTTACACTCGATGGGTCAATATGTTCAGGATGGCATGCGAAACTTATTTGAGACAGTTGTTTACGTTGAAAAGCCGCAAACAGATGTACTTATTGAGCAGATTGCTGAAAATCCAGATGGGTTAAACTTTCTAGCTGGAAAGACAGTGTCCTTTGTGAACGAGAATGCGTTTTTAGGGACAGTACTTGCGCATACAGACGGTGGTGTACCAAATATAATTTTGAAGATGCCTGAAATAACTCCTTTTGAGGTAGGCTATTTAATATATTTCTTTGAGAAGGCTTGTGCAATTTCGGGATACATTTTGGGAGTTAATCCGTTTAATCAGCCGGGCGTCGAAGCTTATAAAAAAAATATGTTTGCGTTGCTTGGCAAACCCGGTTATGAGGCTCGTCGAGAAGTTCTTTTGGAGAGACTTAAATAGATTAAAATTCGTGGGGGAGTAATTATGATAAATCTAATAGTTGGCAAAAAGGGCTCTGGCAAAACAAAGCAATTAGTGGAGTACGCAAATGAAGCACTTGCAAAAAGTACAGGTAACATAGTTGTAATTGTTAAAGGGTCGAAATTGACCTTTGACCTTACTCATAAGGCGCGATTGATTAACATTGATGACTACAAAATTTGCAATTTCGATGGTTTATACGGATTTATGTGTGGTCTTTGTGCCGGAAATTACGATTTGACGGATATTTTAGTTGACTCGACTATGGATATTGGCGGTGGAAACGTTGCGGATTTTGAGTGTATTATCAAAAAACTTAACTCACTTGCGCAGGATAGCAATGTTAGGTTGACCATGTCTGTTTCGATAGATGAGAGTGAGTTAACTTCTGAAATTAAGAGCGTTTCAAATATTATGTAAGATTATTTTTAGATAAAAATTACCCATTGTGCCAATAATAGCCATGGGTGATTTTTTTATGTATAAACGAATTATTGTCTTTTTTTCGTTGTTAATGGTCTTGCTTGGTGTCGGCATCATAAACACGTACAAAATTTCACAAGGCGAGATACTTTGCGATGCGGCGGCACAACAAAGTTCTTACAAGCTAAAGGTAGCGAGTATGCGTGGAAATATATATGACTACAAAAAGAGGCCACTTGTAAGTAAATGTGAGGAAACTTGTATTTCTGTAACACCAGACTTTAATACAATAAGCATATTAACGCAACTTTTAAACGAGGAAGAACAAAGCTTTGCGATAGAGAAACTAAAAGATGGTAAACCTTTTGTTATGAAGCTAACAGATGATAGACATCTTATTGCCAACGGGATAAGTACTTTTAGAGTGCCAAAAAGATATGAGAATACTAATTTAGCGCCACATATTATCGGCTATGTAAACGGTGATATGCAAGGTGTTTTTGGTGTGGAAAAAGCTTTTAATGAGTATTTAAGTAACTCGCAGGGCAATATTTTTGTAAAATATCGGGTAGACGCGTTAAATCGGCGAATTCCTGGTGAGAATGTTGTCATTGAAAATACTATGTATAAGTGTAGTAAGGGAGTTGTTTTAACTCTAGATGAAAAAATTCAAAAAATCGCGCAAAGTGCTGCTGAAAAGTATATCAAAAAAGGAGCTGTTATCGTCGCGGAGGTGCCCAATTGCGAGATAAGAGCTTGCGTGAGTATGCCGAGTTTTTCTCCGACAGAAGTCGCTTCGGTACTTAACGACGAGGACGCTCCTTTGTTAAACCGAGCTCTTTTGCCGTACAATATTGGTTCGGTTTTTAAGTTAGTAACCGCTGCGGCTATTTTAGAGTCAGATTTAAATCCAAACGAAATCTATCCTTGTACCGGTAAGTGTAACGTGGACAATCATGAGTTTCATTGCTTTAATAATAAACCTCACGATGGCGTTGACTTAAAAAGAGCTATAGCACTTTCGTGTAACACCTACTTTATTGAAAAGGCCCTTGCGATTGGTGGAGAAAAAATCCTCGAAATGGCCAAGCGTTTAGGGTTAGCTAAGGAACTTGAGTTGGCGCCTGAGATAATTTCAAAAAAAGGTTTATTGCCATCTCGTGAAAGTCTGGAGAACGATAGAATTCTTGCAAATTTTTCGTTTGGACAAGGAAAACTACTAGTTACGCCAATACAGATAGCAGCGCTAATAAATACAATCGCCTCGGGAGGAACTTACTGCGAACCTAAATTGATAGAAGGCCTTGTCAGTGAAAATTTAGACTTCGTACAAAAAACGGCTAAGCCGAGGCTAATAAGAGTACTAACAAAAGAACATTCGGACATTTTATTAAGTGCCATGAAAGATTCTGTTGAGTATGGCACAAGTACTCGAGGTAAGCCTGATGTAGGGCTAGCCGCTGCTAAGACTGGCACTGCGCAGACCGGCATAAAAATCGACGACCGCCCAGTTATTCAGGCTTGGTACGCAGGAATTTATCCGGCTGATGAGCCAAAATACGTAATAATTACTTTTGCCGAGGATGCAAAAGGTGGTGGAGAGAGTTGTGGCCCTGCATTTAAAAAGATCGCTCAAGATATTTTTTATGAGTTTTTAAAGTATGCATGAGTCGACAAATTTATTACATTTTTATAATTTTTGAATTCATCTCAAAGCCGCACGGACGAACACTAGGCAACATTAAGTTATACAAATCGTAGGCTTTGCGCTCACACTCGAAAAATTTCATAGCAACAGTGTTATTTTTAAGTTTTTTCATATCTGAAGCGTTGGTAACGAGGGGCAATTTTGATTTTTGTTTCGCAATCTTAAGTATTTCCTCGCCGTGCTTGTTAAATCCTAATACTCTTATGTATGGTGGCGATAAAGCTTGAAATTCCTTGTTGATTTCTAAAAAGGCCGAGAGTATAATGCGTTGAACTCGCAGTTGAGTGTAGCGTTTGCTTTTTATCCTAGTGTAAACTTCCTCCAGAGAGGTGGCTTTTTGAACGACGTCGAATATCTTATTTTCTAGGCCTTCATTTACATCGGCGATTTTTAAATAATCTTCCTGAGTCATTGTTCGCAGCTTTGCGAGAACAGCGCGCTCGCAATTGAGGAGAGTCGCGGGTGCAACACCTTTTTCTATTTCGCGCAATAATACTTTATATGTAACGTCTGGAACATATTTTTTGAACTCAAGGTTGTTTTGAAAGAGCATCTCGCGAAGTAAAGACGAACTTGCGAAGTTGGCACAGGGAAGACTGCTGTCGTGCATGGAGCCTTGACGCAAAATAGCTAACGGTTTTATTGTTGAGTTAAGCAAATTCAGATTTTTGATGTACTCTATCGCAAGGATATTATTTGGCTTTAAAAATAAATTTGCAACCTTTTCGCCATAAAGTTCACTAATAGCCAGTGTGCGAGCGCTTGCAAAAGAAATGCCATCTTTTAAGCGCAGTTTTGTTAGCTTGAGGACGTTCTGCTCTGTTACAACTTGAGCGGCTTCTTGAAGTGCAGATAATTTGTCGTCTTCGCAGCCAAAACTCAAGTAATCCACGCAACCTAAAGCCTCTGCTAAAAATGTTGCTCCAAAAGCAAATTTCTCTGCACTGGCGATAGAGTATGGCGTTGGTAGCTCGAGAACTAAGTCGCAGCCGTTTTGCAGTGCGATTTCAGTTTTGGTGTGCTTTGAGATTATAGATGGCAAACCCCTTTGAGTAAAATTTCCACTCATAATAGCAACAACATGCGAGGTACCTTGTTTTCTAGTTTGCTCAATATGATATTGATGTCCGTTATGAAATGGATTATACTCGCTAATTATCGCCGAAATAATCATAAGTTTTTATCCTGCCGCTCGAGTTTGTGCGCAAATTTTGATAAATATTTCAACACAAACCATGAGAGCCATCCCAACAAAGTTCCTACAAGTACCAGCTTTACGGTTGGCATCGACAATGAAAAAAAGTCTCGGAATAACAATACGCCGCTCGAAAATGCAGTTACCATTGTCGAAAATAAAAATTTCCGTATAAAGTTGAATGGTGTGCAAAGTTTAAATAGCAATAAAAATCCATTTAATCCGGTTAATGCAACGCAGAGTGTGGAGATTTCTGTCTCGGTAAGCGGAATTAATTTAGCTATCGCTGTGACCGAAAGTATCGATATTACTATGGTTAAGGCACAGGGGAGTGCTTTTTTTATTATGTTTAAAAATAAGTTGCCGTCTATGCGATTGCTATTGGGCTCCAGTGCTAGCACAAAGGACGGAATGCCTATGGTAAACATGTTTATGAGCGTCATTTGAATGGGCATGAATGGGTACGGCGTGTTAAAAAATAAGAATAAAATTGCCAATAATGTCGAGTAAATTGTTTTAATCAAGAAAAGTGACGAGGAGCGTTGAATATTGTTGATTGAGCGTCGCCCCTCTAATACTACTTTTGGCATCGAGGCAAAGTCGGAATTTAGTAGTACAAGCTGAGAAACATTTCTTGCGGCGTCGCTGCCGTTGGCCATAACAACACTACAATCGGCCTCTTTTAACGCCAGAACATCATTCACGCCGTCGCCGGTCATTGCAACGGTATGCCCACACTCCTTGAGCGCACAAATGATTTCTTTTTTTTGAGTCGGAGAAACTCTTCCAAAGATAGTGTACTCACTAACGGCCTTTTTGATATCATCTTTTGTCTTTAAGGTAGTTGCGTCGATACATTTGTCATAGTTTTTTACGCCGACACGTTTTGCAATATTCGCGACGGTATTTACGTTGTCTCCAGACACTATTTTAATATCGACGCCCTCATTGTAGAAGTATTTGAGGGTTTCTTCAGCAGTTTCACGAATAACATCGTGAATAAGAACAAATCCCATAAGTTCGAGATTTTCTGGGAGAGCATTCTTAACAAAGTTTTCTTTGGAGTGAGCTAGAATTACAACGCGATTTTCTTGAGTATATTGCTGCAGTTCGCTTTTTATTGAGTTGATTTTATCTTTCAAGATGAATTCAGCTGCGCCCATGACATAGCTGCCAAGCCCGTCTATGTATACGCCCGACCATTTTTTATCCGAAGAGAAAGGGACAATGGTAGTGGCTTTTTTGTGGTGTGTCTTATTTTTCTCAACGAAATCCTTAATTGCATAGTAGGTGGGATTTGTATCTTCGGTGTTGTTTACTATCATCGCAAGTCCAGCGTGTAAGTCACTTTTGGAGAAGCTTTTATGAGGAATCACATCATCAACTTGCATAGTACCTTGAGTTATAGTACCAGTTTTGTCGAGGCATAAAGTATCAACTCGAGCTAAAGTCTCGATGCAATAAAGGTCTTGAACGAGCACCTTTTTCTTAGTTAGACGAACAACACCGACGGCCAATACGGTGCTGGTAAGGAGCACTAGTCCCTCTGGGATCATGCCAATTAGTGCAGCGGTTGTATTTACTACGGCGTTTTCTAGGGTATTATTACTAAACTGACGCATAAATAAAATAATGCCGATGGGGACGATAAGAATAGATAAAATTAAAATGATGCGGTTAAAAGCGGCCATTATTTGTGAGTTGCTTTTTTTGACATACTTTGCATCACTTGAGATTTTTGAAGCGTAATTATCTTTACCAACATGTTCGACTTTTGCTTTGCACTTGCCACTCACAATAAAGCTGCCAGACAATAATATATTGCCGATTTTTTTGTAGATTGAGTCGGACTCGCCGGTCAAGAGGGACTCATTAACGCTGACGTGACCACATATAATTTTACAGTCCGCGGGAATTTGACAGCCTTGTGTTAGCTCGATTATATCGTCTAGAACAAGCTCATTTACACTAAGTTGACATTTTTTACCATCTCGGATGGCTGTTACTTTATTTAGCGAGAGTATCGACAACTTATCGACAGCTCGTTTTGCACGAATTTCCTGAAAAGTACTTATAATGAGATTAGAAATTACGACGCCCATAAAAAGAAGATTTTTAAATGAGCCTACATAAATTATTGCGGCGGCTAAAACGAAGTTTAATATGTTGAATAGTGTAAACGTGTTGTCTTTTATAATTTGAGGAATAGTTTTTGTCGGAATGGATGTGTCTATATTTACGAGTTCATCCTGAATTCGTGCCGAAACTTGCGCTTGAGATAGACCAAAGTTTGGATCGGGATTGTATCGTGTGATTTTACCAAATGTCTCCGTTGGCATGAAGCTCATCCTTAACTTAAATATTATCACCATAATTATATATGTGCGAAAATTCAAAGTCAATTACGATTAAATGGAGGTTTTTATGCGTTGCCGAGGTGTTGATTTGCGAAATAAGGAGGTCATAAATGCAAAAACCGGTGCTCGTCTTGGTTGCGTGAGTGATATTGAAGTTGACACGCATGATGCAAGGTTACTCGCAATTGTGATATACGGAAGATTACGCTGTTGTGGCCTCTTGGGGCGAGAGGATGATATGATAATACGCTGGGAAGATATTGACGTGATTGGCGAGGATACCATTTTGGTACGGCACAATGTAGGAGTACATCGAAAAAAGCGTCTTTTTTCGGAGCTTAGACGTTTTTTTAGTGGATTTAAATATTAAGATAGTTATCTTAGTGAAATATGTAGTGTGGTTACTTTTTTAAGCTCTTTCTTGACAAAGCTTGCATTTTTACGTTAGGCTTGTAATGTATGCAAGTCTAATGGAGGCAGAGTATGGAATTAAAGACTAGTCGTTATGGGAATGAAAGCATATCCTCACTGAAAGGTGCCGATAGAGTACGCAAACGACCGGCAGTTATATTTGGTTCAGACGGCATAGAAGGGTGCCAACATTCGGCGTTTGAAATTTTATCTAACTCGATAGACGAGGCAAGAGAAGGCTTTGGCAAAGAGATTATTGTTACATTATTTGATGATAACTCTATTGAAGTAGAGGACTATGGCCGGGGAATTCCGGTTGACTTTAATAAAAACGAGAATAAGTTCAACTGGGAACTTGTTTTTTGTGAGCTGTATGCTGGTGGTAAGTATAATAACTCCTCGGCGCAAAATTATGAGTATTCATTAGGATTAAACGGTCTGGGATTGTGCTCAACTCAGTATTCCTCGGAGTATATGGACGTTGAGATAAAACGCGATGGATTTATTTATTCGCTGCACTTTGAGAAGGGCGAGAATATTGGCGGTCTAAAAAAAGAGCCTTATCATAAAAAGGAAACTGGTACTAAAATTCGCTGGAAACCAGACTTAGAGGTGTTTACAGATATTGACATACCAGCAGAGTATTTCGTAAACATAATCAAAAGACAAGCCATTGTTAATGCAGGCCTAAAATTTATTTTAAAGGTTCAAAAGAGTGAGGACTTTGAAACTTTAGAGTTTATTTATGAGAACGGCATTGTTGACCATGTGAAGGAGCTTGTTGGAGAGGACTGCTTAACGCCAGTACAATTTTGGGCAGGTGAAAAAAAAGTCCGAGACCGTGAGGACAAGCCTTTTTATAAGACGAAAATAAATGTGGCTTTTGCATTTTCAAATAAAGTAAATTTAGCGGAGTATTATCATAACTCTAGTTGGCTAGAGCACGGAGGCGCGCCGGAAAAAGCTGTTAGAAATGCCTTTGTGTACCAGATTGATGCCTATTTGAAGCAAACGGGAAAATATACCAAAAACGAAAGCAAAATTACCTTTGCGGACGTAGAGGACTGCTTGGTTATTGTGGTTTCTTCTTTTTCTAGTGTAACTTCATATGAAAACCAAACGAAGAAATCCATCACAAATAAGGGTATACAAGAGGCAATGGTTGAGATGTTTCGGCATCAATTGGAAGTGTATTTTATTGAGAATCCACTCGACGCGGATAAAATTGCGGCTCAAGTGCTTGTGAATAAACGTAGTCGCGAAGACGCCGAAAAGACACGTCTGAACATCAAAAAGAAGTTGACTAGCAACATGGACATCACTAGTAGGGTGGCAAAATTCGTTGACTGCCGAAGCCGCGATGTATCGGAGCGTGAACTTTTTATTGTGGAGGGAGACTCGGCGTTAGGTGCTTGTAAGCAGGCAAGAGACCCTAATTTTCAGGCGATTATCCCGATTCGTGGCAAGATTTTAAACTGTCTCAAGGCCGACTATAATCGAATTTTTAAGAGCGATATTATCACAGACCTCATAAAAGTGCTTGGCTGTGGAGTGCAGATTAAATCTAAGGCGAATAAAGATTTGGCGTCATTCGACATTAATCTTTTGCGTTGGAATAAGGTTATTTTATGTACGGATGCGGATGTGGATGGATTTCAGATTCGTACGTTGCTGCTTACAATGATATACCGATTAACGCCGAGCCTTATTGAGGCTGGCAAGGTATTTATTGCAGAGTCACCGCTTTATGAGATTAACACCAAGGATGAGACTTATTTTGCCTACACCGAGAAGGAAAAAGATGATTTTCTCTCGCAAATTGGGACGAAAAAATATACTATTCAGCGGTCAAAAGGACTTGGTGAAAACGAGCCAGATATGATGAACCTAACGACGATGAATCCGAGTACTCGTCGGTTAATTAAGGTTATGCCCGAGGATGCTGAGAGAACTGCTCAAATGTTCGACGTTTTGCTGGGTGATAACATAACCGGACGCAAGGAATTTATTGTGGAAAATGGGCATCTGTACATCGATGTGGCAGATATTAGCTAAGAGAATTAAAACAAAATTGTGGAGTGAACAAAGTTGGCATCGAAGAAAAAGATGGTTTCTAAAGGGTTAAGTAGCAAAAGTCATGGCGTAATAAATGGTGCGGGGGAGATAGTCGAGCAAAAAATCGCTAGTACTCTGGAGCAAAATTATATGCCGTACGCGATGAGTGTTATTCTTTCGCGCGCAATTCCTCAAATTGATGGCTTTAAGCCGTCGCACAGAAAACTTCTTTATACAATGTACAAAATGGGGCTTTTGGGCTCAGCGAGAACAAAGTCTGCCAATATTGTCGGTCAGACGATGAAATTAAATCCGCACGGTGACAGCGCAATTTACGATACCATGGTTCGACTTAGCCGTGGCTATGAGGCATTATTGCATCCTTATGTCGACTCAAAGGGAAACTTTGGTAAATTTTATTCTCGTGACATGATGTGTGCAGCTTCTCGTTACACAGAGGCTCGCCTTGATGATATCTGCGAGGAGCTTTTTAATGATATCGATAAGGATACCGTTGACTTTGTCGACAACTACGATAATACCCTCAAGGAGCCGACTTTGTTGCCGGCGAGTTTTCCCTCGATTTTAGTCAACGCCAACACTGGAATTGCCGTTGGTATGGCGAGCTCAATTTGCCCGTTTAACTTGCGCGAGGTGTGTAAGGCGACAATAATGCTGATGAAAAACCCAGAGGCAGATGTTAGCAAAGTGCTTCTAGCTCCGGATTTTGCAGGTGGCGGAAGTATTATCTACGACGAAAAGGTCATGCAGGATATATATAAAACTGGCCGTGGTGGAGTAAAGGTGCGTGCGAGGTACACCTACGACAAGGCGCAAAATTGCATTGATGTGAATAGCATTCCGCCAACGACAACCTCTGAAGTTATTATCGAAAAGATTATTGACCTCGTTAAGAAAGGCTCATTGCGTGAAATTTCGGATGTTCGCGATGAGACCGGTATTGATGGATTAAAAATTACAATTGACCTAAAGCGTAACATTGACCCCGATAAGCTGATGCAGAAGCTTTATGACTTAACTCCGCTGGAGGATACTTTCTCATGCAATTTTAATGTGCTTATCAACGGTGCACCAAAAGTTCTTGGGGTTGCTGCGCTAATTAACGAGTGGATTGCATTTAGGCTTAATTGCGTTAAGAGAAAAACAGCATTCGACTTGGAGAAAAAGAAGAGCCGTATGCATCTCCTCGCAGGACTTAAAAAGATTTTAGTTGACATCGATAAAGCCATTGAGATTATTCGTAACACAAAGGAAGAGGCTCTTGTCGTACCCAACTTGATGGAGGGCTTTTCCATCGATGAGGAGCAAGCAGATTACGTTGCGGAGATAAAGTTGCGACACTTAAACCGAGAGTACATCCTTAATAAGACCAACGAGATAGAAAAACTCAAGGAGGCTATTGAGGAGCTCGAAGCTATCCTTAAGGACGAGGCAAAAGTTAAAGAGATTATCGCGATGGAACTTTGTAATGTCTCAGAAAAATACGGTAAGCCAAGAAAAACTATGCTTATTTACAAGGAAGATATCCCTGTTAGTGAAGCTTTTGATGAGGTGCCGGAATATCCAGTGCACTTATTCCTCACGAGGCACAATTACCTTAAAAAAATAACGCCTCAGTCGCTACGGATGAGTGGGGAACAAAAACTAAAAGACGGCGATAAAATTTCTCAGGCAATTGATGCTAATAATAGTTTTGACTTACTATTTTTTACGGACAAACAACAAGTTTATAAAACTAAAGTTGCAAATTTTCAGGATACAAAGGCAAGTTTGTTAGGTGACTTTGTTCCAGTTAAGCTCGGAATGGATGAAACTGAAAAAATACTTTACATGGTGGCAACAAAGAGTTATAATGGAAATGTGCTGATTTTCTTTGAAAATGGCAAAGCGGCTAAGATTAGCTTAGATGCTTATAAAACTAAGACAAATCGTAAGAAGCTTGTTAACGCTTTCTCCGATAAATCTAAGGTTGTGGCAATTAAATATTTGCCAGAGGATGCTGATTTGGTATTGACATCGTCTACGGGTAAAGTGTTAATTTTAAATACTGGTATGCTTCAAGTGAAAACAACTAAGTCAACTCAAGGAGTATCAGCTATGACGCTGAGAAAAGGACAAAGGTTAATTCAGGTATCTGAATTTGTTTCTGGTGAGTTTGCTAACGAAGACAAGTATAGACCAAAAAACTTGCCTGCAGCAGGAAGCTTACCCACCTCAAATGATATGCAGCCAGAGCAACTAATTTTGCAATAAGGAGGGGCTTTCGTGGGAATAAAGAAAGATTGGATGGAACGGCAAATAGAGGCGATAGCTAATACTGTAGCGGCCGTGTTGTTTGGCAAAGACCAAGTTAAGGCCATTCTCGACATGGATGAAGAGGAAGATGCTGTTGCCGACATGGAAGAAGACCTTCTCGATAGAATGGTAAAAAAAGCCCTTATAGATGGCAATATTAATGAAGCGGAGAATTTAGTTTTTAACTCTATAGACCAAAAGAGACGTAATCGTCGTTTGATGATAGCTTTAGAGTTTTTCAATGAAGTTCATTCATATGACGATGAAAGGTTAGCTAAGTCAAATTACTCCCGAGAAGAAGTCGAAGAGGGTATAAAACACTTAAGAGAGTTGTACGGATGAAAAATCCGTCAAACTTGGACGTTTAGCTCAGTTGGTAGAGCATTCGCTTGACGTGCGAAGGGTCAGCGGTTCGAGTCCGTTAACGTCCACCAAACATTAAATTTTAATTATCTTAAGCAAAAATTAACTTTTTAAAAGTACGCGTTACTTAAGTGTAGTTTCAACAAGGTAAGCGTGATTTTAAAGAGTTATTCATTTAAAGTGAGAAAATATAAAGTAGGGAGGTAAATAAAGTGGATATATCTTTTGAGACAGGAAATGAAAAGTTTAATTACAGAGTATGTGCGTTGATGATTTCGAATGGAAAAATTTTGACAGTACACGATAATCGATCAACTTACTACTATTTGCCAGGAGGCAGAGTTGCTCTTGGTGAAACGGCCGAAGCAGCTATTGTTAGGGAATTGAAAGAAGAGTTAGGTGTTACCTCTAAGATTGTTCGTCCATTATGGTTAAGTCAAGCGTTTTTCACAGAGGATGTGAACCACTTAAAGTACCACGAGCTGTGCATATACTTTTTGATGGACATTAAAGAGACAGACTTATTATCAAAAGGAAATGAATTTACAATAGCAGAAGGACAAAAAATACACACTTATGAATGGTTAGAGTTTGACAAGTTAGCAGAAAAGTATTTTTATCCGGTGTTTTTGAAAAAAGAAATTTTTAACCTCCCAGATAAATTTACTATCCGTACTGAATGTTAGGGAGCGCTATACTTGGTGCCATTTTCGGAGTTCAGTAACTCCGGTGGCTCTTTTACTAAAAATCTTGACATAATAAAATTTATGATGTAAAATAGCTCTTGTATATTAAGAGTACAATACCTCTGCCGTTTGGCGGATGGGAGGGATATAGATGGCTGAAATTAAAATAAAAGAAAATGAATCTTTAGATAATGCTCTCAGACGCTTTAAGAGACAATGCTCCAAGGCTGGTGTTCTCGCAGAGGTTCGTAAAAGAGAAGCCTATGAGAAACCTTCAGTTCGACGTAGGAAAAAGTCTGAGGCTGCTAGAAAACGTAAATATTAATTTTAGACTTGTAAAGGCGGGCTTTTTGCCCGCTTTTGTTAACTTTTTAAGAAAGGACTTGCAATTTGAATTATTTTTGCCCAAACGCATTTGTGTGTAAATTAACAGATATCGACGAAAAATTATTACAGGAACTCAAAATAAAAGCTATTTTATTAGACATAGATAATACGCTCTCGCCACACAAAGCGCAAGAACCTTTTGCTGACGTTCCTGCTTGGCTAGAAAAAATAAAAAAATTAAATATAAAAATGTTGATATTATCTAATCGAAGTAATGTTCAAAATGTAGATGACTTTGCCAAAAAACTGAATCTAGAGTATGTTGCAAACGCAAAAAAACCGTTCCAATGGGGCTTTAAAAAGGCAATCGGCATTTTAAACTTTCCTAGGGAAAATATACTTTTGGCTGGAGATCAAATTTTTACGGACATTTTAGGTGCCAATATCGCTGGCATAAAGTCTGTTTTGGTCGAGCCGCAAGATAATAAAAATGAGTCACTTTTTATAAAAGCAAAACGATTTTTTGAGGCTCCTTTTCGTGCGTCGATACGATATAATGAAAAAAGGGAAAACTGAAAATGAAAAAAATTCTTATTTTACAAGGGCCGAACTTGAACATGGTGGGCCAACGCGAAATCTCAATCTATGGCAGCGAAACCGCGGAAAATATTAATATGCAAATTAAAGAAAAGGCCAATAGTCTTGGTCTTGATTGCGAAATTTTTCAGTCAAATTGGGAAGGGGCCTTGATCGATAAAATTCATGAATCAATAGGCTGCATTGACGGAATGATACTTAATGCAGGGGCTCTATCTCACTATAGCATCGCCATTCGAGATGCCATCGCTTGTATTGAGGCGCCTTGCATCGAGGTTCATATGTCAAATATTTACTCGCGAGAGGAATTTCGCCAAAAGTCTGTAATTTCTGAGGTATGCGTCGGACAAATTTGCGGATTTGGTAAAAATAGCTATCTTTTGGCGGTAGAGGCGATACGCGATTTAATCTGAAGGAGCCAATTTTTTATGCGTGACAAAATATCTAAATTAATAAAAAAAGTGCCCCTTGGCGCGGATGAGGCGGCATTGGTTATCTCACCTGTAAATCGAAGATATTTATCTGGGTTTAAATCAAGCGAAGGACTAATTTTCATCACTCAAGATGAAAGTTATTTTTTGGTCGATTTTAGATACTACGAAGCTGCAAAAAAACAAATCCAGACTTTAAATGTAGTTTTAACATCAGATTTAAAAGAAAAAGTGCTCGAAATTGCCCGTAAACATTCTATAAAAACAGTTTTTATAGAAAATGATGGCATAAGTCTCTCTGAAGCCTTAAAGGTGGAATTCTGGCTAAAAGAAGGCCATATAGCTTTAAATAAACAGAATATACTCGATAAGGCGATTTATTCACTTCGGGCAGAAAAAAGCGCCTCAGAAATAAAAAACGTAAAAATAGCCCAAGAAATTGCCGAAAATGCCTTCCTCCAGTTATTGCCAACAATACGGCCTGGCATAACAGAAAAAGAACTCGCTTTTAATTTGGAGTTTTTAATGCGAAAAGACGGCGCAGAGACCATTGCCTTTGACTTAATTGTTGCAAGCGGAAAAAATAGCGCGATCCCCCATGCAGAACCATCTGATAAGCCCATTGAACGTGGAGATTTTATCACTATAGACATGGGCGCCGTTTATAACGGGTACCACAGCGATATGACTAGAACCGTTGCTTTTGGGGCAATTTCGGACAAACAGCAGATGGTATATGATACGGTATTAGTCGCTCAGAAAAAAGCTATAAATGCAGTCAAGCCAGGGGGAGCTTGCAAAGAGCTAGATGATATTGCAAGAAAATTTATCTCCGAAAGTGGTTATGAGAATTGTTTTGGACACGTACTCGGGCATGGCGTTGGACTAGAGATCCACGAAAAACCATTTTTATCCAAACGCTCGGAAGATATTTTGCAACCAGGAATGATAATAACCATTGAGCCCGGTATATACTTGGAAAATGAGTTCGGTGTAAGAATTGAGGATATGTTACTTGTGACGGACTCCGGCTATGAAAATTTGACTAATGTTGACAAAGATTTAATCATCTTATAAGGAGACTAAATAATGAATAAAACCATGCGCGATCGTCTTTTGCTCATCACTTATGCAATAGTCATATTTTTTGCAATTCAAAATATTTATATTTTCTGGGGAACTTTGTATAAAGTTATTGCGCTTTTAATGCCGTTCATATATGGTTTCGCAATCGCTTATATTGTAAGTTGGCCTGTACAATTTTTCTCAAAAAAAGTTTATGCACCTCACTTACATAATGAAAAAGCAATTAAAATTTTATCGATATCTTCCGGATATCTTCTAGTATTTGGTATTTTCACGATATTTTCTGTCATAATTATCCCGCAAATTATCGTAAGTGTTAATCAACTCATTTCTAATTCGGATAGCTATATAAATTCATTTAAGTCTTTTGCGGAAGATATTATGACTTTACTGCATATTAAAGATTTCACGCAACTAGAAAAAATTACAGAAAAAACAATTGATTTTATCAGTAACGAAGCCTTTATAGCAAAAGTTTTTGACACGATGAAAAACTTCGCACTAGTTACGTACAATTGGGTAATTGGTATTATTATATCGTTTTACTTTACGTTTAATAAGGATGATTTATTGCAAAAGTTGAGGAAGTTATCCAAGGTTTGTCTGAACAAAAAGTGGTATAAAAATTTAGCAAATGTGCTTACTATGTCGCATAATATATTTGGGCAATTTCTCATTGGAAAAATAATCGACTCACTTATTATCGGCGTTTTGTGTTTTATTGGAACTACATTTTTATCCATACCATACTCGTTGCTAATTAGCTTTGTTGTGGGTATCACTAACGTGATTCCATTCTTTGGCCCATTCCTTGGCGCAATCCCCTGCATACTCATTCTTTTGGTAATCAACCCGGTAAAAGCGCTTTGGTTTGCAATCTTTATACTAATATTGCAGCAAATTGACGGAAATATAATCGGTCCGAAAATTTTAGGTACATCCATTGGAATATCAGCAATATTCATAATGTTTAGTGTAATTTTGGGTGGTGGACTTTTTGGTGTACCGGGAATGATTTTAGGTGTTCCAGTTTTTGTAGTGCTTTATAACTTAGTGGCAACATTTGTAAATAGCCAGGATTTACCGTCCGATTAAATAATTTATGGAATTTTCATTAGTTAAAAAGGATTGCTCTCTAGTTTCAAGAGGGCTTTCTTTTTGTTTGCAAACTGCTGAGTGCCGGAGTTCTTGTAATTAGGCGGCTATTCAGATATAATTAACATTATAAGAGGTGATTACTATGTGGTTTTTGCAAAATGGCATGACGTTAGAGCGGGCACTCGCCGTTATAGCATCAATACTAGTTACAATTTTTATCATTTTGCCAATTCACGAGTGGGCTCATGGCTTTATAGCATATAAGCTAGGAGATAAAACTGCTAAATATAGTGGAAGGCTTACTTTAAATCCACTAAAGCATGTTGACCCTTTGGGGGCTGCTGCGATGATTTTGTTTCGATTCGGCTGGGCAAAACCTGTACCTGTTGATGACAGAAACTTTAAGAATCCTAAATTGGGCATGGCACTGGTTGCGTTCGCAGGTCCGCTTTCCAACCTGGTGGTTGCTCTTATTGCGGCAATTTGCGCAAATGCTTTGATTTACTTTAATGCAGCACTACTTTCTCAAAGTGTATTAATGTATGTCTTAATTTTTCTATATTCATTTATTGGGATTAATATTGGGTTGGCTGTTTTTAATTTACTGCCATTTCCGCCACTTGACGGCTCAAAAATTTTAGCCGCGTTCTTACCGGATAGAATACTATACAAATATTATCAAAAACAGCACTTGATAACCTTGGTGGTATTTTTCTTATTGTTTACAGGTGTACTATCAGTACCATTATTGTTTGCTCAAGGTTGGGTATCGCAAGGAATTTTATGGTTAGCGGAACAGCCTTTTAGTTGGATAAGGTAAACTATGGAACAAATATCTTATAAGTTGGATACCTTCGAGGGGCCACTTGACTTATTGCTACACTTAATAAAGAAAAATAAACTTAATCTCTATGACATTCAAATCTCAGAGCTACTAGCGCAGTATATGTTGCACATCGAGCAAATGAAAGACCAAAACATGGACATTTCCAGCGAGTTTTTAGAGATGGCGGCGAGGCTTGTGTATATGAAGTCCATTTTGTTGTTGCCAAAACATGAAGAGGCAGAAATATTAAAGCAAGAATTAACTGGTCAACTCATCGAATATGAGCAGTGCAAAGAAGTTGCTAAGTTGTTAGCGCAGGAGATGAATCTTGATTTTATCTCAAGAGAACCGCAGGAAATAGCCCTCGATATGAAATACACGAGACAACATAATATTTTCGAGTTATTAAATTCTTACCTTGATTCAGTAGGCAAAAGAAAACAAAAGTTGCCACCCTCTCGAGAATCTTTTTCTGGAATCGTTTCGAAGCAAATTGTATCTGTTTTTTCAAAGGTTATTTGTATTTTGCGAAAACTCAAATCTCAACGCGAAACAGAATACAATTCACTATTTTGCCAAAGTAAGTCAAAATCTGAAATGGTGGCAACTTTCTTGGCAATTCTGGAACTGGTCAAAGGTAAAAGAATTAACTTAGACGAGCAAAATAAAACAATAAGCTTATTGGACGGTGGTGCAAAAACTTGGAAATAAAAAAAGCAAAAGCTGCGTTACAAGCGATTCTTTTTGCAAGCGGAGAGCCTATTTCTGTGGAGAGACTTGCATCGTCTGTGGATATGGACAATGCAACCGTGGACAAGCTTATAAAAAGTCTGATGGACGACTTTGACAGAGATGACAGCGGTATTTGCATTGTGCAGCTAAGCGATAAGTATCAGATGTGTACAAAGACAGAGTGCTCGGAATTTGTCCGAAGAGCCATGGATTTGCGTCGGCATACACCACTTTCTCAGGCGGCAATGGAAGTTCTTGCCATTATCGCTTATAATCAGCCGGTGACCAAGTCTTTTGTAGAAAATATTCGCGGTGTGGATTGCTCTAGTATTATCTCGAACTTAAATGTACGGAACTTGATTGAGGAAAGAGGTCGACTCGATTTGCCAGGTAGACCGCTTGTGTATGGTACGACGCTTAATTTTTTAAAATGCTTTGGAATTTCTTCGATTGAGGAGTTGCCAGAAATAAAAAAAGACGAAGAAACTACGTTGAATAATGTAACTTCGGAGGACGAATGATATTTTTATATGTTTTGCTAGGGCTGATTTTAACGGCAGTTGTGCTTTTGTGGTGCCCGGTTTATGTGAGTTTCTATTTTAAGGAGACTTTAAGAATTAAAGTAAAATTTCTGTTTTTTACATTTAATTTATTGCCCAAAGAAGATAAGAAAGTTCCTAAACACGAACCAGAAACTAATGAAGAAGTGCGCGAAGTTTCTCAGCCGCCCAAAAAAGAAAATATATTTGTATCTTTGATTCGAGAAAAAGGTCTAATAGGTTTTTTAGCTCTCTTAAAGGCTACAATAAAAATTGTTTCAGGCTCGGCCAAAAAACTCTATGAGAAAATGCATATAAAAACCTTCAAGTTGGCGCTGGTTGTCGTGGGAGAAGATGCTGCAGATACGGCGATAAAATATGGTCAAGTCCAAGCGGTGGTTAGCGTAGCGACGAGTGTGCTGCTACGAGGGGTAGACGCTAATTCTTGTTGTGTGCAAGTAGTCCCTGGTTTTAGCCAAAAAAACTCTAGCGTAGATTTTTATGCAAAGATTTGTTTTTTCCCGGCATCTGTGCTAAAAATAACTATAGGTACCTTGTTTGACTTCGTCAAAGAGGTGTACACAAAAACGAAACTAAACCGAAAGGGTGTAGCAAATGAGTGAGCGCTCAGTAAATAACATGGTCGATAATACTATGGACAAAATTAAGACGTTGGTTGACGTCAATACTATCATCGGAGAGACCATTCAGCTAAACGACGGAACCGCTATTATTCCTGTCTCGAAGGTATCTTATGGGTTTGCGTCGGGTGGCTCGGAGTTCGCAGGCAAAAAAGATAATGAGGAAAATTTGTTCGGTGGCGGAAGTGGTGCAGGTGTTACAATTTCTCCGATAGCCTTTTTGACGGTTAATCGAGAGGGTAGTATTCGAATTTTGCACGCAGAACCAATGCCATCTACGACTGAAAAGATAATCGATTTAGTACCTGATATGGTTGATAAAATTGGCTCGATGATTAAAAAGTCAGATAAAAAGTCCGATAAAACCGAAGAATAAACGTTCGTGTCAACTGCGTTTAATAAACTTATTTTGCTTACAGCTCCAGTCCAGCCGCGAGGCCAAAGAAAATAAAATTTTTATTTTCTTTGTGAGCAGGAGCTCAACTTTCGTTGAACTCCTGCTCGGACGAAGGCCCCAAAATGGGGCCTTCGGCGCCTCGCGGCGCACCCGTAGAATAGCACACGTTTAATAATTTTATTTTACTGGCATATAAATTAGCTAAAACCCTTAAATTGAAGGATGTGGCTAATTTGTGTAAGAAGTTATTTTGTTGCGTAGTGGCCTGTATGTTGCTAATTTTGTTTGCGGAGAGGGCAACTGGCGCGGAGGAACTGCAATTATCAGCGGCGTCGGCTGTGGTAATTTGCGCAGATACAGGGAAAATTCTCTTTGGAAAAAATGAGTACGAGCCAAGACCCATGGCCAGCACAACTAAAATTATGACAGCATTGTTGACTCTTGAGGCTGCAGAAGGAACTGACGCAAAAGTTACCATCACTGATAAAATGGTGCCGGTAGAGGGCTCGTCGATGTATTTACAAGTTGGGCAAGTGCTGCCCTTATCGAGTTTAGCTAAGGGTATGCTTACGGTCTCCGGTAATGATGCGGCAAACTCAGCGGCAATTGTTGTGGGTGGTACTGTTGATGGTTTTGTCGATTTGATGAATAAAAAAGCAAGACAAATTGGCATGAAGGATACACTTTTTGAGACACCTTCGGGACTTGATAAGGGAAATCATCACTCGACTGCCTATGATATGGCGTTACTTGGAGCTTACGCCCTGGATAATAAGGCCTTCTTTGATATTTCCTCAAAAAAGCGTGTGGATGTACCTTTTTTTGAGCCAGATGAAATTCGTACTCTTTATAATGAAAATAGAATGCTAAAGCGATATGAGGGTTGCATCGGCGTCAAGACAGGATTTACTCGCTTGGCCGGACGATGTTTAGTCTCGGCGGCAGAGAGAAATAATACGCGGTTAGTTGCTGTAACTCTCAATGCGGGCGACGATTGGAATGACCACGAAAAACTCTTAGATTATGGTTTCTCAAGAGTTGAGGCCGTGTGCTTTGACAACAAGGATTATGCTGTTTTGCCGGTAGTTGGCGGAGTGGTTAATGAGCTAACAGCCTATGCTAAAGAAAAAATCTCAATGACTATAGAAAAAGGCCAAAAAGAACAAATTAAAAAAGTTGTCGAGGTTCCGCAATTTTTATACGCACCATTGAAGCAAGGGCAAGTTGTTGGAAAAATAAAATACATGCTGGATGATAACATGCTGGCACTAAATGATTTAGTCGTCTCGAGTGATGTGGAAATACATTGTCCGCCTAAAAATATGTGGCAGAAAATTTGCGGATTCTTTAGTGGTTTATTTAAGTGATGTTTGAGAAAGGATTATATATTTTGGAAAAAGTAAGACTGCAAAAAATTCTTTCCGAGCGAGGCGTAGCCTCCCGGCGGAAAGCTGAGGAATTAATAAAGAACGGTTCAGTAACAGTTAATGGCAGAGTTGTAAATCTTGGTGATAAGGTTGACCCGGTAAAAGATACTATCTCAGTGAGCGGTAAGCCGATTAGTAAAAAAGTAGATAAATTTTATATCATGCTACATAAGCCTCGAGGTTTTATCTCAACTATGAGCGACGAACTTGACCGCAAATGCGTGGCTCAACTTGTGAGCGATGTGCCAGAAAAAGTATACCCAGTTGGAAGACTCGATAAAGACTCAGAGGGCCTACTGCTCATGACAAATGATGGAGATTTTGCAAATGCTGTTATTCATCCATCTCATCATATTGAAAAGCGCTACCGAGTCACTGTAAAAGCAAAAGTAACCGAGGAGCAATTAGTTAAATTAAGCTCCGGTATGGATATAGATGGCTATAAAACGCAGTCAGCTAAGGTGAATGTCGTAACACTTACTCCGGATAGGACGGTTCTAGAAATCGTACTTAAAGAGGGAAGAAATCGGCAAATTCGAAAAATGTGCGAGCAAATGCATCTGGATGTGGCACGATTAAAACGTGTAGCAATTGGTTCGGTTAAGCTTGGTATGTTGCAGCCAGGAAAATGGAGAGAACTTTCTCGAGAAGAGCTTAGAATGTTATGGCGCAGATAAAATGACTTAAATACGAGACTGCACTTTCTTAAGTTGGTGCTGAAATTAAGCTGCATGCGGGCCGCGAGGCCACAGAAAATAAATTTTTATTTTCTGTGTAAGTAGTAGCTCAACAAAAGTTGAGCTACTACTTGGCCGAAGGCCCCATTTTTGGGGCCTTCGGCGCCTCGCGGCGCAGCTGCAGCTTAGCACTAGATTTAATTAAATGGTTTTATATACGAAAAAAGCAGGCGATACACCAATCGGTGTATCGCCAATCATTATTTTTTAGGAGATTTATTTAATTTATATCACGTGTTCTAAGTAAGGATAAGCCGACAACTGTGAAGGCTAGAATGTATACACATAAAACTATAATTCCTTGGGTCATCTGATCTGGATTAGAGAAAACACCAGAAATAGTGTATGGAGTAATGGAGAAATCCGAATGGAAGATATCGTGGATAAACTTATTAATCCAGTCGACTATTTTGCCCTCTAAAAAAACAAAAACTAAAAAGCTTGTTAATGCAGGTCCAAGTGAACGGAAAGTAGTAGATAAAAATACCGCAATTGCTGTATAAGTTACGATTTGCAAACCAAGGATTCCAAGGTTTTTAGCAAAGTCGTTGCTATAATCGAAGAAACCTGGAATCGCATTATTTACAACAATTGGAGCTGTAATCAAAGATGTAACAAAAGCTAGAGCCAAGCTTAAAATGGCGAAAAATAAAATTGTAATAAACTTGGATAAATATATGTATTCTCGGTGGTAACCTTTAGAAGCGATATTTTTAATTGTTCCGTTGGAGAAATCCGAAATAGAGAACATAATTGCGAAAATACCAACCAAAAAGACACACATTGCCATAGAAGTAGAAAAAACCATTTGAAAAAAATTAAAAGTCATATCTTCTGGCATCATTCCGATTTCAGCCAATTCATCATATGAGGTGTTTAATATAATTGCGCCCTTAAACGCTGCAAAAGAAAGCAATGCCGAAAGAACGGTTGTTATTCCAAGAATCACCCAAAAAGAGGCGGTACGAATAGCCTTATAAATATCTGTCTGTAAAATTCTAAGCATCTTGATTACCTCCTATCACGCTCATAAAGTATTCTTCGAGGTCAACTGTTTTCTGAGAAATGGAATCAACCGTAATATTATTGTTAGCAAGCACCTTTGTAACAGCACCAGGATTATCAGCGAAATCAAATATTTCCAAAGTATTTTCATTAATTACAGAGAAGTTTTCGGTGTTCAACTCATTTTTTAAGATTTCACTTGCTTTTTGAACATTATCGACTTTAACAATCAGTCCAGCGCGGCAACGTTCATTTAGCTCTGCATCAGTAAACTCCTCAACAAGAACGCCATTATTTATAATACCATATCGAGTAGCCAGTTTTGAGAGTTCCCCAAGAATATGGCTAGAAATAAGAATTGTTAAACCACGTTCTTGATTTAATTTTTTTAACATTTTTCGAACTTCGATGATTCCTTCAGGGTCTAGGCCATTTGTGGGCTCATCTAGCACTAAAAATTCTGGTTCTCCCATTAATGTCATAGCAATTCCAAGGCGTTGCTTCATACCGAGAGAAAACTTCTTAACTTTTTTCTTACCAACATCTTCAAGGCCAACAAGTTTTAATGTTTCATCAATGATAGACTTATCTTTAGAGCCAAGCAGTTTCCACTGGATGTACATATTTTCTCTTGCACTCAAGTGAGGAACAAAAGCTGGTGCTTCGATAACGGTTCCTATTTTTCGTCTTTGCTTATTAAGGTTTTTATCATCAAAAAGTTCAATTGAGCCGCTAGTAGGGGATGAAAGCCCAACGAGCATCTTAATGAGAGTAGTTTTACCGGCGCCGTTACGTCCGATAAAACCATATATATCGCCTTTTTTGATGTTCATGTTAACGTTGGAAACAGCAGATTTTCGCGAAAAAGTTTTCGTCAAATTACTAGTTTTCAAGACATTCTCCATATGAATAAGACCTCCTCAAATTTCATATTTATCACCATTATATCATAAAAAAGTATTCTTATCAACTGGAAAGTGTAGAAGGGCGTAAATTTACTTTTTTGTGGTGTATATTGAGTTGATAATAGGCACCAGTATCACATTAAAGTTGAAAAAATATTATAACAAACACCGTGACAAAACTGAAGCACAAAGTAATGAAAGTTAAGTTTAGATATTCTCATATAAATTGGAACGTATTGAATAAAGTTACTTACTTGTTGCCCCTGTTTTTTGTTTTAGCACTTTAAATACTTATAAAAATTATTTTAATTTATATACAGAGGACGGTAAATGTTTTTTACGAACCATTTGATGTCCGAGATAAAAAAATTGTTCAGTCTCTGCTACAATACTGCCGTTTTTCTCTTGAGCCCATGATTTTATCTCTACACGGTCAAAGGCTGAATCTTTTGGACCATAAATTTGGCATTCTAGCACCTTATTTTTCATTTTTGCACAAATGTAAACCGGGTACGGTAAATCGTTACGAAACTTGAGGTCGATAGTATTGTAGTCTATAGCTGCATCCAAACCATAAGGTACATAGGATGATTTATAGCTATGATTTTTTCGTTCTATTAAGGTCAAATTTGCGCGAATTGCGGCGCCAAAAATGGTAGTAGCCGCTTGGCAGATGCCGCCACCATAAGACATCACTATATCGCCGTTAACGATAGTAGCACCAGGTAAAAAGCCGAGCTCAGGGTTATTTGAATTACCTACAATTTCGTTGAAGGAAAAAATATCGCCAGGTTTAAGTACCGTCCCGTTTATTGAGTTCATCGAAAGCCTCATATTGTGGTTACTGTTATTACTGTTTGTAGATATTGTTTTAAACTCCCCAATGAGTTGTGTTTTTTCTTTTGCGTCTTCTAATGTAGAGGTATTTTTATACTCACGCTTTTCTAGATAAACGTCTACACTTTTGTAACTCTCTACCGCTTGTCGTACTTGTGACATTACAGTTTCTCTATCCAACCTATATCCATCTCTGCCTGGTGCATATCTGAACATTATCTCGCTATCTGCATCAAATGTATCGACATGTGCTTCCATAGTGTAGTCATCGAAAGCGCCCATAATATGGTTGACAGCTCTTTCGACACTTTCGGTACTAACGTTTTTGCTGACAACAAAAGCGGCAGAGTTATTTTTGTTTTTTATAAGTTCTATGTATCTAACAAAAAGGTTACCATATCTTGAACAGTTGTACGCTTTATTTATTACTTCATCTAAATTATATAGGTAATCGAAGTCTTTTCCAAAAAAGGTTAAGTGTTTATTTTCGCATACTACTTTAAAAGTTAAGTTTTCTTGCTCATTTTTCAATTGATTTAAAACTAAATTATAAGCTTCTGTTTTGGTTTTACCTCCCACATCAACTTGGTTAACGAAAATGCCATTATAAATTTTGTCAGTATCTAGAGTTCGTCTTATGCAGTATTCTGCGCATTTATATAAACAAATAAGAATAATGGTAAATACACAAACATTAATTTTCCTTAATTTTATATGTGGGGGAATTTTTTTTATGCTATTCATAATTAACCTCCTTTAACATCATACATACTAAATTCGATTTTTACTTATGCTATTTCTTTATTCTTAAAAGATAAATCGCACCAGTTTAAAGCTCGAATTGCACTGTTTTTATGTCAAAACAAAAAAATATTTAAAAATACATAAAATAATGTTGACACAAGTTAAATTTTATGCTACAATGGTGTCAAATTGTAATGAAAAGAGGTGATATTAATGGAATCGGAAAAAATCAGGGGCTTTCTAACAAAGCTGGTACAAGAAGAAAAATTTAAAGAAGAGTTTTTAAAAATTGACAAAGAAATAAAGGAAAAAAGATATTCTCGTCAAGAAGAGGAAAAATTTTTAGCAAACTGGTTACTACCATGGTCAAAAAAGTTAGGCTACAGTATCACAATACAAGAGTTAATTGATTTTGGTCAAAATTTGAAACAAAATTTGAAACAAAATGAACTGAAAGAGTTACTTTCAGAAGACTTAAAAAATGTAATAGGTGGATTTGGCTTATTTAAGTTGTTGGTATTAGCGGTAGCGAGTACAACTGTTACAAATGCTGCTCCATACCCAGCTGAGTTAGACAAGAGTTCTCATCAGTCTCCGGGGTCTCTCCGCGCAGACAATTTGTCGATGTTGCCCTCTGTACTCCCTGATTATACTTCTGGAGATTGCGTTGTACCGGTAAACGTAAATGTGCCTTCGCACGGCTGTTATGACTGGAGTCGGATTGGGTCTGATGAACATATTTATTACTCACCAGTGAATCAAATGTCTATAATCGTTAGCGATGAGGATTTGAAATATAATTCTGATGCGCTTGACGGTTGGAGAGAGGTCATTAGACCGGAAGAGTCTATAACGCCGAGTACGGCCCAGCCCAGTTTGCCCGAGAAGGTTCAAGTGGAGTCAGCGGTGAATTTGGATAACGATTTAGGAAAGGGGGCCAGTATTCCTGAAACAGATGTTGTGTCTGACGGCTCAATCCGTAAAGGCCCTGAGGATACATCGGGAGCACCACGACAGGATAATTTAGATTTTCCGCAAGCTCATAACACGGGTACTGAGGAAGATCAGCGAGAAATAATTACTCATTTGACTTCGTTTTTTCGCAGTAATAATGTTGCGTCTGGCGATACTGAAATACCACCTGTACCAGCGGACAACGCTCAGCCGACCAAAGCCAGTGTTAATGGCGCATTAAATGAAAACATTGATAATTCTGATTCTTCTAAAGAGGATGATGTATCGACAAGTGGTGACAAGACGTCGAATAAAGAATCGTCTAGCTTTAAACAAAATCGTAAACCTGATGCGGCGTATAGCTCTGATGCCGGTGAAGATGCTAAAGAAAGTGGGATGTCCACGGGTGGTGTTGTTAAAACTGTTGTAAGTCAAACGGGGGAGGTATTCAAAGCGAACTGGCTTGGGAAAGTGTTGGTGGTTTCCGGCCTTTACCGGTTGAATTCTTTTGTGTATAGGGTTGGAAAAAAAATATACGATACGGGAAAAAAAGTAGTAAACGGTATAACTTCATCGCTTAGCGTCGCTATGGCCCCATTTAGAGCGGTTGCTAAATTATTCCAAAGAAACTATGTAGAGATTTCCGTGAATGACATGAATACTTTTGAGGAATATTTTAGAAACTCACAAGCAATCAATCCTAAGGGTAAGGAAGTGCGAAGAGAATTACAACTCTATTTCTTGAGAAGGCGTATAGCTGCATATTTTAGCGGTAAAGACAGCGTGAAAGTCAAATTTAGAGACCTAGAGAGACTCAAAATGTATTTATATAATTCCACATCTAACCCTCAAATAGAAGATGATGCAAATGGCCACAATAATAGCGTTGCAAATATTCAACAGAGGCTTAAGGATATGGATGTTTTCAAACTAATTCCACCAGGATTGTAAATTAAAAGGAGGTTTTCAAAATGAAAAATGAAAAAATAAAGGCGTTCCTTGTCGAGGTTGCGCAAAACGAAAATTTTAGGAAAGAATTTGCAGTAATTCAAGAAAAGTTGCAAAGTGAAGATTTTTCTAAGAAAGATAATCGCAAGTTAGTGGAGCAAATACTTTTACCGTGGTCTAAAAAATTAGGTTATAACTTTTCAAAAAATGACCTTGTAAATTTTGATAAAACTCAAACGTCAAAGATTGCATGGGTATCGCACGAAGAGCTTGCGAATGTTAGTGGAGGATCATTTTTTGGCGCGTTGACAGCAGCTCTTCTGGCTTTAGTAAGTTTAGGAAAAGCTTCTGGTGTAGATAATATCGGAAATAGTGGCACAGGTGTAGTGGTTCCGCAGGGACAAGCATACAGTAATGCGACTGTGCCTATGGCACCTGTCGATAATGTTTATGGTTTTGGCAATAAAGGTGGCGCATTCGATTCGACAGACTATTCAGGCGCATTTGCAGGTGCTATCAACTCTAGCGTGGCAGATCCGGGTGTTATTGACATGGAGTGGTTTAATCCTACCCCAGATGCTAAAGATGATGGCACAACGGCCAGCTCGAGCTCATCCTACTGGGATAGAATAAAACAAGTTGGCTCAAGTGCCTATGAAACCGCGAGTGATGCTGCTTTAAGAGCTTATAACGCAGGAGCAACAGCTGCCGGTAACTTTAAAAATGTCGCAAGTGATGCTAAGGGTTATGTCGGAGCAAAACTGGTTGATGCTTATAATGCTGTGGGTGAGTTCGGCTCAGGTCTCTATGAAACCGCGAGTGATGCTGCTTTAAGAGCTTATAACGCAGGAGCAACAGCTGCCGGTAACTTTAAAAATGTCGCAAGTGATGCTAAGGGTTATGTCGGAGCAAAACTTGTTGATGCTTATAATGCTGTGGGTAAGTTCGGCTCAGATTTCTATGAAACCGCAAGTGATGCTAAGGGTTATGTCGGAGCAAAACTTGTTGATGCTTATAATGCTGTGGGTAAGTTCGGCTCAGATTTCTATGAAACCGCGAGTGATGCTGCAAATGCGGTTAAATCTGGCGTATCCAGAGGTGCGTCAAACCTATATCAAAAAGGCGCACATGCAACTGGTGCTGCTAAGGAGGTTTCGCTGGATGCGTTTCATGGCTTAGAAGCTAAGCTGCAAAGTCTCGAACAGTCCGTAGTACAATTAATTCATGACGCTGGAGACTCCGCTGCAGCCCAAAAGGTAGCGAGTTTGATTGACTCAGCACACAAATTACTCACTGCAGCTACAGATTTTGCAAAAGGTTCTGCTGTAGGCCAAGAAGCAGCGCGTTTGTTTAACTCAGCACAAACATTACTCACTGCAGCTACAGATTTTGCAAAAGGTTCTGCTGCAGGCCAAAATGTAGCGCAGTTGCGTAACTCAGCACAAAAATTACTCACTGAAGCTAGAGAGTTTGCAAAAGATTCTGCTGCAGGCCAAAAGGCAGCGGAGTTGCTTAACTTAGCACAACAATTACTCGATGAAGCTACAAATAGCAGTTTTGCTCAAGAAATAAAAGAAAATCCGCGTGCTAGTGCAGCCATCGCCGCAGCCGCAGCCGCTATAGCAGCTGCAATAGCGGTAATCAACAACTCAACACAACCCCAAGACGCAAACCCAAGTGCAATGGTGAACCAGAACGCTGTTGAAAGCAAAGACCAAGGCACAGGCCAAACAGGTGCCGAGCAGGACGGATCGGACTGGATGATTAAGGGCTATACATCGGCAGGCAATCCTATACATCGACGTCCATAGTGAAAAAAGTGCAAGAAAAATCTTGCACTTTTGTTTTTTACATGTTGCTACCTTTTATACTTTGTCTTGTTCTGCGTAACTCAGTCACAGCTTCCGTCAAAACTTCATCTGTACGCTTAATGACATCGTCAACATATTCGTTAGTTGCTTGCTTCATCTCACGCGCTTTCTTTTTGGCTTCCAGCACAATTTCCTCGGCTTGTTTTTCGGCCTGTTTAACAATTTCATCTCGCTCGATTAGCAATGCAGCCTTTTTTTCAGCTGCAGCAATAATTGCTTCTCCCTCGCCTTTTGCATCGTTTACAATTTGTGCTCGATCGGCAATAATTGCCTTGGCTTGTCTTAACTCATTTGGAAATTCATCACGCATTTCGTTAATCAAGTCAATTATTTTTTCAGTATTAACAAAAGCCTTTCCGCCGCTGAGGGGTAAGTTCCAAGCCTCTTTTAATATTTCTTCTAACTCTTCTAAAATTTCTTCGACTCTCATGTAAAGCACCTCTTTAAATTTTGTTCTATATCTTAAAAGTTATTTTTACTGTAAACAGTAAGCATTATTTTGCCATATTTATACGACTTTGTTATACGAAAGTCCTTAACATTATTCGGTAACATCTCTTCCACAGAATGCTCACATATAATCATCCCGTTTTTAGTTACTACCTTTGTAACAACATCAAGAGTTTTTTGCAACAAGCCAGTCTTATATGGCGGATCTAAAAAAGCTATATCAAATTGAGTTTGTGTTTGTTTCAAAAATGAAATTGCATCTAAGAGAACAACTTGTGCCTGTGCATTTAAATTTGATGAAACTAAATTTTTTTTCACAACATCAATAGATTTTCTATTATTATCTACAAATACCGCAAAACTAGCACCTCGGCTTAAGGCTTCGATTCCCACTTGACCAGAACCGGCAAATAAATCCAAAAAATTCGCATCGTTTATATCGAACTGAATAATATTAAATAAAGATTCCTTTACCTTATCAGTAGTTGGTCGAACAAAATCAGATTTTATTTGCTCCAGCTTTTTGCCTTTTGCTGTACCTGAAATAATGCGCATGAAAAGTCCTCCCACAAAATCCATCTTTAATTATGAATATTTTCAAAGTTTTTGTCAAGGAAGTTTTTGAAAGAGAAAAGAAAAACAAATTTAACGAAGATGTTGTGTCTTAACATTTTGTTGCGTGTTTAAATTTGACTTTTGTTTTGTAGGCTTAAGTTGATTTTTTAATCATTAGGTGGTCAATATTTCTATAGAACGTTTTTTAAATGGAAAAATTCAATCTTATTTGATAAAATAATATGCGTGTATATGGCGTATATTATTTTTGTATTTATTGTAAAATTGAAAGAAGGCGTTATTATTTTGGTATCGAAAATGATTGATGCGGTAGAAAATATAGAAAATTTAGCCTTAGAACGGCAAAAAATGGCTAATCACGAGGCAAAAAAAATTATACAGTCTGCGGAAGACTCTTCTAAAATGTTTATTGAACAAGAAGTTAACAAAGTTCGTGTAACTTCTGAAGAACGTATTAATGAAGCTAAAAATGTGGCGCAAAAGACTTTATTAAATAATTTAAAACATTCAGACAACGAAATAAAAAAATTGCAAGAGGCGGTCAATTTGCGCAAAAAAAATGCAATAAAATCTATCATCGAATTAGTAATAGATTAAAAAAACCAACAAAGGTGGATTGGTGCGATTATGGCTGTACTTTCGATGAAAAAAATAAATATTTGTGCACTTAAAAAGGATAGAAAATCAATTCTGGAAACTTTACAGCGATTAGGAATAGTTGAAGTTTCAAATTTGCACGAAAATGAAGTGAATCTTCAAAAAATCGATACCTTTAATATGCGTTCCATTTTTGAGAAAAATAAAAATATCGCTCAAAATGCGCTCGAAGTACTTGAAAAATATGAACCTGAGGAAAAAGTTTTTCTTGGTAATATTTTCGGTCAAAATGAGATTTCTAAAAGAGACTATTACATCTTTGCTAACGAAACTGAAGAAATTATGCGTGTGGCTAGCGAAATTACACGACTCGAAAAGCTAATTATCGATGCAAAAGCTGAGATTATACGCATAAAAACGCAAATTGAGGCGTTGTCTGACTGGAAACAACTAGATGTGCCAATGAATTTTGCGGGAACAAAAAAAACTCGAGCCTTTATTGGAATATTGCCTCAAAATTTTAATGAGATAGAAATAAAAACATTCTTAGCCGAAGAGTTACCTAATGAAGACCGCTACGAGGTGGAAGTCATCTCGCAGAGTAATGAACAAACGTGTATTTTTGTGTTGGCCCATGTTGATGCGGCAGAGAAAGTTTTAACTCTTTTGCGAGCCAGAGGTTTTGCGTGGCCGAGTTTTTCTGTTGATGAGATTCCAAGTGTGCAAACGAAAGAATTTTCTGGGCACATACGTGAATTAGAGGACCGAATTTTAGCGGCGCAGAAGGAAATAAAAAGCTACAAGGGACAGCGAAATGCACTTAAATTTATGGTAGACTACCATACAATGAGAACGCAGAAGTATGACGTGATTGCCAAATTGGGGTATACCGAAAAAGTCTTTATGTTAAGCGGTTTTGTGCCTCAAAAGTATGAAAAAAAATTAGAGAAAATATTAATAGAAAAATTTGATGTTGCATTTGAGTTTTTGACGCCAACTGATGACGATGAAGTTCCGGTAGTATTGCAAAATAACGGATTTGCAGCACCGGTAGAGGGAGTTCTAGAAAGCTATAGCTTGCCGGGTAGGGGAGAGGTTGACCCAACGTCGGTGATGGCAATTTTTTATTACATTTTGTTCGGCCTTATGCTTTCAGATGCGGCTTATGGACTCATAATTGTAGCGGCTTGTGGCATTGTTTTGGCAAGGTATAAAAATATAAAATCTGGTCTAAAGAAGTCACTGCAAATGTTTCTCTATTGCGGTATCTCTACGACTTTTTGGGGAATTTTATTTGGAAGCTATTTTGGCGATGTGATTGACGTAGTTTCGGAAACCTTCTTTAACACGCCGATAACGGTACCAGCCTTATGGTTTGTGCCGCTAAAAGAACCTATGCGCATGCTTGCGTTCTCGTTTGGATTGGGAATTTTACATCTTTTTACAGGCCTTTTTATGCAAATGTATGAGCTGATACGTGTAGGAAAGATAAAAGATGCCATTTACGATGTGGTTTCGTGGCTTTTGTTGGTTGGCGGATTGGTTATTTATATGCTGTCGGTCCCGATGATTACCGAAATGTTGGTGTTAAATTTCAGCTTACCGACCGCAGTTGGTTCGATTGGAGCGATTTTAGCAGTTGTGGGTTCCTTGTTAATAGTCCTTATGGCTGGTCGAGAGTCAAGAAATCCATTTAAACGCTTTTTAAAGGGTCTATACGGGCTTTATGGTGTTACAGGGTACCTCAGCGACATTCTCTCGTATTCGAGGCTTCTAGCGCTCGGATTGGCCACTGGCGTAATAGCGCAGGTTTTTAACAAAATGGGCACAATGGCAGGCAATGGACCCGTAGGAGTGGTTTTATTCCTTTTAGTCTTTTTAGTCGGCCACACGATGAATATAGCCATAAATCTCTTGGGTGCGTACGTCCACACCAATAGATTGCAATTCGTGGAGTTTTTTGGTAAGTTTTATGAAGGTGGCGGAAAAAAATTCTCCCCATTTTCTGTAAATACAAAATATTTTAAGGTTACGGAGGATATTGTAAATGAGTAATTTCGGAATAGTTTTAGCTTTGTTAGGCGCAGCTTTGGCTGCACTCATGGCGGGAATCGGTTCTGCAATCGGTGTAGGTATGGCTGGCGAGGCCGCAGCTGGCGTCGTGACTGAAGACCCAGGTAAGTTCGGCAAGGTGTTATTACTTCAATTGTTGCCAGGAACACAAGGCATTTATGGACTTTTGGTGGCAGTTTTGACGCTTATACAAATAGGCATTCTTGGTGGCTCGTCGGAGGTCTCATTAGGACAGGGCTTTTTGTATCTTGTTTCTTGCTTGCCTATGGCTTTTGTTGGATTGTGGTCTGCAGTACGCCAGGCAAGAGCTGCTGTAGCGGGCATTGGTACTGTAGCTAAACGCCCGGACCAGATGGGCAAAGCGATGATTTTCCCGGCTATGGTCGAGACTTATGCGATTTTGGCGTTGCTTGTTTCTGTGCTCTCGATTTTGAACATCCCGAACATCAATATATAAATTGCGCGGGGAGTTTTTCGTATGACGGGTTTAGAGAAAATTTTAAACAGCATCGACGATGAAGCAACGTTATTAGCAGCGAAAACCATTGAGGAAGCCAAAGCAAAAGCCCATGAGATACTAACCAAAGCTAAAAAGACCGCACAAGAAGAAGTAGCTAAAATCATGTCTAATACCGATGCTAAAATTAAGACCATTGAGGAAAGAACGGACTCTCAAATGGTACTGCAAACACGAGAAATTTTACTCAGAGCTAAATGTGAAATGATAAATCAAACAATCGAAAAGGCCAAGTCTGTTTTGTGTAGCTTACCGGTTGAGGACTATTTTAAGATAATGGAAACTCTTTTTGAGAAGCACTTGGTACCTAAAAAAGGTGAAATAATTTTTTCTCTGACGGACTTGAAGCGGATTCCAGATGGCTTTAAAGAAAATATATCTAAGTTGGCAGCGTCGATTGGCGGAGAGATTGAAATTTCTGAGGGTACGCGCGATATCGATGGCGGCTTTGTTTTGGTGTACGGTGAGATTGAAGAAAATTGCTCTTTTGAGGCACTTTTTAGCAGCAAATACGAGCTCTTATGTGATAGGATGAATGAGATTTTATTCTCGTAGTATGCGAGCTTTGGGGAGGTGGCAAAGGGATGCGTGAACAATTTACTTACGCGGTGGCGAGAATACGGGCCAAGGAGTTGTCGCTGCTATCTGAGCAAGATGTCAATCGCTTGATGGCTTGTGAGACTTACGCGGAGTGTCTTAATGTCTTGCGAGACAAGGGATGGGCAGAGTTTGATGATTATCAGAAAATATTATCTGCGCAGGAGGCTCAGCTATGGCAACTTGTCGCAGAGTTAGTGCCTGACCTCGCGCTTTTTAATGTATTACTGTTGCCGATTGATTTTCATAATTTGAAGGCCGCCATCAAAGGGTATATTACAAAGTCATTTTCTGAGGACTTATTTCTTTCTGGTGGAGCTGTCGACCAAGAGCACTTGATTAAATGCATTAAGGAGAGTAAGTTTGAAGACTTACCTCACAACATGGTAGAGTCTGCAAGATTGGCCTTTGAGCAATTGCTACACACAGGTGATGGCCAGCTTTGTGATAATATTCTCGACAGAGCTTTGCTGCAGGCCATAAAATCTGAAGGAGCAATCTCGCAGAGCAAATTGGTTAGAGATTACTCGGAGTTTTATGTGGCGAGCACGAACATAAAGATGGCTGTACGCTGTCAGCTTTTAAAGAAAAATCTTAACTTTTTGAGCTCGCTACTGGTTGAGTGCGATACTTTAGACATAGAGCGCCTTGCAGCTGCTACAATGCGTGGTCAAGATGATTTATGCGAATATTTGGGTTATACGGAGTATGCGGATGCAGTGCCTTATATTAAGGAGTCATTACAGAAATTTGAATTTTGGCGCGATAACAAAATTATTGAACTCATAAGAAGCGAAAAGTCGAATTCATTCTCAATTGGTCCGATTTTTGCATACATTTTGGCCCGCCAAAACGAGATAAAAGTAGTGAGAATTATACTTTCGGGTAAGTTGAATCAAATCGACACAGACTTGATAAAGGAAAGGCTGCGGGTGATGTATGCATAGAATCACAGTGGTTGGCCAAAAGGATAGCATATATGGTTTTGCAGCGTTGGGGCTGGAGGTTTTTCCTGTGAGCGATTCCAATGAGGCGAAAGCTACAATTAAGCATTTACTCAAAGATGATGCTGCGATTATTTTTTTGACGGAATCTTTTGCAAGTGAAATCTATGAGGAGGTTTCTGTGCTTATCAAGGAGAACATGGTAGCGATTATTCCGATACCTGATATCTCTGGCACACTTGGCGTGGGTATGGAAAACTTGAGAGATGCTGTGCTAAAGGCTGTTGGGACGGATATTCTATTTTCGAAATAAACTTTTGACTGAGCAGGTGAGACGATGAGTAGGGGTATTATAAAAAAGGTCGCGGGGCCGTTGGTCATTGCCGAGGGCATGAAAGATGCGAATATGTTTGACGTTGTCAAAGTGAGTAATGAGCGCCTTATCGGTGAAATTATCGAGATGCACGGTGATAAGGCTTCGATTCAAGTTTACGAGGAGACTTCTGGTTTAGGACCTGGTGCTCCGGTAGAGTCAACAGGTGAGCCATTGAGTGTAGAGCTTGGACCAGGACTTATTGGCAGTATTTTTGATGGTATTCAGCGTCCGCTTGATGATATTATGCAAGTCGCTGGAAACAACTTAAAACGCGGTGTAGAGGTTCCTCCACTTAAGCGTGACAAAAAATGGACGTTTGTGCCTTGTGTGAGCGTGGGGGATAGGGTAGAGGCTGGAGATATTATCGGGACGGTGGCCGAGACCGAACTTGTTGAGCATAAGATAATGGTACCTAATGGTGTTGCCGGAGAGGTAGTGTCGATCGAGTCGGGAGAATTTTCAGTCGACCAAGTTGTTGCGCTTATAAAAACAGCGAAGGGGAACCGTGAGTTAACGCTTTTGCAAAAGTGGCCTGTTCGAGTTGGAAGACCGTTTAAGAAGAAGTTGTCTCCGAATATGCCGCTTATTACCGGTCAGCGTGTCATCGACACCTTGTTTCCAATAGCTAAGGGTGGGGTTGCCTCTGTACCGGGTCCGTTTGGTAGCGGAAAGACTGTTGTTCAGCATCAGCTCGCTAAGTGGGCCGATGCAGATATCGTAGTTTATATTGGCTGCGGTGAACGTGGCAACGAAATGACGGACGTTTTAAATGAGTTCCCGGAGCTTATTGACCCAAAGACGGGGCACTCCTTGATGAAACGGACTGTGCTCATTGCGAATACCTCTGACATGCCGGTAGCTGCTCGCGAGGCCTCTATTTATACGGGAATCACCATAGCTGAGTATTTCCGTGATATGGGTTACTCTGTTGCGCTTATGGCAGATTCGACTTCGCGTTGGGCTGAGGCTTTGCGCGAGATGTCTGGACGCTTGCAAGAAATGCCAGGCGAGGAGGGTTATCCAGCATATTTAGGTAGTCGTTTGGCGCAGTTTTACGAGCGTGCTGGTAGAGTTATGTCGCTGGGCCAAGACTCGCGCGAGGGAACTTTGTCCGTTATTGGAGCGGTTTCGCCGCCAGGTGGAGACATCTCAGAGCCAGTGGCACAAGCAACATTGAGAATCGTGAAGGTGTTTTGGGGGCTGGACTCATCTCTTGCGTATAGGCGGCATTTTCCGGCGATAAACTGGCTAAATAGCTACTCGCTATATGTCGACACCTTATCTAGTTGGTTCAATGAGCATGTAGATGCAACCTTCATGGAGCGGCGTGCGCAAATAATGCGACTTTTGCAAGAGGAAGCTGAGCTCGAGGAGATCGTAAAGCTAGTCGGAATGGACTCGTTATCGCCTCAGGACAGGCTAAAATTAGAGGTAGCGCGCTCTATTCGTGAGGACTTGTTGCATCAAAATGCCTTTCATGAGGAGGATACCTACACACCGATTCGCAAGCAGTTTTTGATGATGAAGCTGGTCTTGGAGTTTTATGTGCTAGCTTTGCAGGCTGTTGAGAGTGGAGCAGCGATTGAGGAATTATTGCGTTTGCCGGTGCGTGAGCAAATTGGGCGTTTTAAGTACATCTCTAGTGATAGAACGGACCTTGAGTACGATAAAATTTTAGAAAGAATGGCCGTGGAAATAGGGGCAACTTTGACAAGCGGGGAGGATTTTTGATGCCAAAGGAGTACAGGACAATCGAGGAAGTTGCTGGCCCGTTGATGTTGGTGCGCGATGTCGAGAATGTAAATTTTGATGAGTTGGGCGAAATTGAACTTGCTAATGGTGAGCATCGTCGATGCAGGGTTTTGGAGATTGACGGAACTAATGCTTTGGTACAGCTTTTTGAGAACTCTGCTGGGATAAATTTATCTAACAGTAAGGTGCGTTTCTTGGGCCGAAGTATGCAGCTTGGCGTCTCCATTGACATGCTGAGTCGTGTGTTCGATGGCCTTGGTCGCCCGATTGATGATGGTCCGGAAATTCTGCCAGAAAAGCGCTTGGACGTAAATGGTCTACCGATGAATCCGGCGGCAAGAAACTATCCGCAAGAGTTTATTCAGACGGGTATCTCCGCGATAGATGGCCTAAATACTTTGGTACGAGGACAAAAGTTGCCGATTTTCTCTGCTAGTGGTTTGCCACACGCAAATTTAGCTGCTCAAATTGCACGACAGGCACAAGTGCGAGGTACAGATGCGCCATTTGCGGTAGTTTTTGCCGCGATGGGTATTACCTTTGAGGAGTCGCAATTTTTTATTGAGAGCTTCAAGGAAACTGGTGCTATTGACCGGACGGTAATGTTTTTAAATTTGGCAAACGACCCAGCTGTAGAGCGAATAGCAACTCCTAAAATGGCGTTGACGGCGGCTGAATTTTTGGCTTTTGAGAAAAACATGCATGTGCTTGTCATCATGACGGATATTACCAACTATGCGGATGCCTTAAGGGAGGTTTCGGCCGCGCGAAGAGAAGTGCCAGGGAGACGTGGTTACCCGGGTTACATGTACACGGATTTGGCTGCCATCTATGAGCGTGCTGGTCGACAAAAGGGCAAAGATGGCAGCATTACGTTGATACCGATTTTGACGATGCCAGAGGATGACAAGACCCATCCCATTCCAGACTTGACCGGGTACATTACGGAAGGACAGATAATTTTAAGTCGAGAGTTGTTTAGAAAAGGTGTTACGCCTCCAATTGATGTTTTACCATCGCTTTCTAGGTTGAAAGATAAGGGTATTGGCAAAGGCAAGACGCGCGAAGACCATTCTCAGACGATGAATCAGCTATTTTCGGCTTATGCTCGCGGCAAAGAGGCTAAAGAACTTATGGTAATTCTTGGCGAGGCTGCGCTTACGGACATTGACAAGTTGTATGCCAAGTTTGCTGATGCTTTTGAGAAAGAATATGTCTCTCAGGGCTACGAAAAAAATCGCGGCATCGAGGAAACTTTGGATATAGGTTGGAAGTTATTATCGATTTTGCCTCGTAGCGAGTTGAAAAGAATAAGCGATGAATATCTAGATAAGTACTACGAGAAAAGTGGTGACTAAAAATGGCAACTACACAAGTTACCCCAACTCGAATGGAGTTAACGCGACTCAAGAAAAAACGCCTTATGGCGGTACGTGGGCATAAGTTACTAAAGGATAAGCGCGACGAATTAATGAAGCAGTTTATATCTTTGGTAGAGCAAAATAAAGTTCTGCGCGAAAAAGTTGAGCATGGAATAAAAAAAGCTAATCAAAAGTTTTTGTTAGCCAAGTCTGAAATGAGCGATGAAGCTTTGAGTGTAGCTTTGCTTGCGCCAAAACAGTCAATGTCGGTTAATGTTTCTAGCAAAAATATAATGAGCGTGAATGTGCCGAAGTTTGAGTATCAAACGAGAACCGCCAATGAAGATGATATGTATTCATATGGACTAGCGTTTACCTCTTCTAGCCTTGACGAGGCTGTGAAATCATTATCTGAAGTTTTTGAAGATATGTTGAAACTTGCTGAAATAGAAAAAGCGTGTCAACTTTTAGCCGAGGAGATAGAAAAAACTCGACGCAGAGTTAATGCGCTCGAGTATGTGGTTATACCTCAGGCAGAGGACGGTATTCGATATATTTCTATGAAGCTTGATGAAAATGAACGAGGTGCTCAAGCGCGGCTTATGAAAATGGAGATCTCGTGATGGTGAGATAAATAAAAAATAATTTTACTTGACAAAAGCCTTTTCTTAATTTACAATAACAGTGATATAAGAAGGGGTATAGCTCAGATGGTAGAGCAGTGGTCTCCAAAACCACGTGCCGAGGGTTCAAATCCTTCTGCCCCTGCCAAATGGTGACCTCGTACGATAATTCCGTACGAGGCCTTTTTTATTTCAACCGCTTTATGCTCGCGTTTGTGAGTGGAGTTACAAATTTTAGTAGCTAATTTTCGTTGGATAGTCATAAGGGCCTTGAGATTTCTTATAACTACTTTTAATATTTAGGCCCCCAAGAGCAAGATTGTTAAAAAAAGCCGACTATGTTGGCCTTTTTTTCTGTTACAATTCATTCTCATGAAGTATTGAAAACCTATTAGTCAAGGTGTGTTTGCTACTTTTTTATTTTCGTAGCAAAGTTCTAAAAGTAAGTGCTCAATCAATTTCGTCGTTTTCTCAGCAACAATAAATTTGAATTTATTGTAGTCAATTGGACTCTCCTCGTTGGCATTGTCCGATATTATCCTTAAAGCAACGAATTTGACATTATTCACAAAACATACGTGACCAATGCTTCCTGATTCCATTTCACAGGCTACCGCATTAAAAGTTTTTCGAATATCGGTAAGTTTTTTGTTATCGGCAATAAACTGGTCACCAGTCGCAATAATTCCAATATGTAACTTTTCATCAAGTTTTTTTGCAATGACTTTTATTTTTTCGTTTGCGTCCTGTGCACATGGAAGTTGAATCAGATTTATTCCAGAGATAAGCCCTGGTGCGTCGCCAAGTGCACTAGTATCTACGTCGTGCTGGACCACCGCATTTGCTAACACAATGTCACCGATTTTTATCTCTGGGACGGCTGAGCCTGCGATGCCGGTGTTAATAATAAACTTCGGACGGTAATTGGAAATCATTAATTGGGTACAAATAGCCGCGTTAACCTTGCCAGGACCGCATATTGCAACAACGCAATCCACTCCACTTATTTTACCTGAGAAAAAATTTATATGCGCGAAAGATTGCTGCGTGGGATTACACATGAGTTTTTTTATGCTTTCGATTTCCACGTCCATAGCACCGATTATTCCTATCATAACTAAAAACCTCCTGTTTTGTATTTGATTGTAACATATGAAAATAAAATTGAAAATCATATATGCTTCACAGGAGTGCCCTAATCAAACGCCGCGGCGCCGCGAGGCGCCGAATGCCTACTAAGGCATTCGGCCAGTCCAAAGCGCAACACAGTTGGGCTTTGGAACACAACGAAAATAAATATTTATTTTCGTTGGCCTCGCGGCCCGAGCGGCAAGCCTCAAAAAAAGATATCAAATAGGGCACTCCCTGCTTCACAGGATGCACTTGAGTATTTAAATCTTTTGTTGTAAATTATTTATCTCATGGGCACGTGGAGCACGATAATCAAAAATAGCCACTCGATATTATCAATGAGTGGCTATTACTTTGCTAAAGCAATAAAATTTCATTTTAAAACTCAGCTGAACCGGTTGTTCGAGGGAATGGCAATACATCGCGAATATTTGAAATACCAGTTAAATACATAACTAAACGTTCAAAACCAAGACCGAAACCTGAATGTACCGCTGTACCATAGCGGCGCAAATCCAAATACCACCAATAATCTTCTTCAGGCAGGTTGAGTTCTTTCATTCTAGCAACCAAGCGCTCTAAACGTTCCTCACGTTGACTGCCGCCAACAAGCTCTCCAATTCCAGGTACAAGCAAATCCATAGCAGCAACTGTTTTGCCATCTTCATTTTCGCGCATATAGAAAGACTTAATTTCTTTCGGGTAATCTATAACAAATACAGGCCGTTGGTAAACCTGCTCCGTTAGATACTTTTCATGCTCTGTTTGAAGGTCAATGCCCCACGAAACTTTATATTCAAACTTATCGTTATTTTCTTCTAAAATTTTAACGGCATCGGTATACGTAACCACAGCAAAATCAGAACTTACGATTTTTTCCAGACGTTTAACAATACCCTTATCGTAGAAATTATTGAAAAACTCCATATCTGCAGGACAAGTTTTTAGCACGTAATCGATAACAAACTTGACCATATTTTCAGCGAGTTCCATGCAGTCATTTAAGTCCGCAAAGGCAATTTCTGGTTCTATCATCCAAAATTCTGCAGCATGACGTTGAGTGTAGGATTTCTCGGCACGAAACGTTGGTCCAAATGTGTAAATCTTGCCAAAAGCCATCGCCATGCATTCACCTTCAAGTTGACCCGAAACCGTAAGCGATGTACGCTTTTGAAAAAAATCTTGAGAGTAATCCACTCGGTCATCTTGCGTTTTGGGAATGTTTTCAAGGTCCATGCTAGTTATTGTGAACATCTCACCAGCACCTTCGCAATCGCTGCCCGTGATTATTGGGGTATGCGCGTAAATAAAACCTTGTTCTTGAAAAAACTTGTGTATAGCATAAGCTGCAGCTGAACGTACTCGGTATGCTGCGCTAAACGTGTTTGTTCTTGGCCGTAAGTGCGCTATTGTTCGGAGATATTCAAGTGTATGGCGCTTCTTTTGCAACGGATAATCACTAGTAGAGGCCCCCTCAATAAAGACTTCGCTAGCTTGAACTTCAAATGGTTGTTTGGCTTCGGGAGTCAATACCACTTGCCCGATTACTCTAACAGCTGAACCAACGTTTAGTTTTGCAATTTCTTTGAAATTTTTAACTTTCTCTTCCAAAAAAACAACTTGCAAATCTTTAAAATAACTGCCATCATTTAGCTGCATAAATCCCAATGATTTTGAGTCACGAATAGTCTTGACCCAGCCACAAACCAGTACTTTTTTATCTGCCAGTTCCGAGGAGTTTTTATAAAGCTCTGCAATTTCAGTTCTTTTCATAACTATACCCAGCCGCGCTACAATCCTCTTTCTGCGGCTCCCGCCTTCCTACTAATTTGTATATTGCTATTATATACCAACCAGCATATAGCGTCAACGTTGGGGAATATATAACTTAGTGCGTGGATGTTCAAAACTGACCTATTTTGGATTGTTTTTTCCTGCTAATAGTTGTTTTACCCCCATCACTAGCAGGAAGATTGCAAACAATTTAGATAATATTCTGCTGTCGATACTTGAAGCTAAGTAAGAACCTAAGACAGCTCCGATAGCTCCAAACAAGGCAAAACAAATAGCGAGCTTAAAATCGATAAGTTTTTTCTTGATATAAATTATCACAGCTACTATAGCAGAGGGGATAAAAAATAATAAGTTAATTCCCTGAGCAAGGCTTTGAGGCACATCAGTAAAAAGATTAAAATAAATAATAAGAATGCCGCCACCGCCAAGTCCCATGGAACCAATTATCGCAGATAGAGTACCGGCAATAGCAGCTATTAACCAATTCACTTAAGAAGCAGCTGAATAGCTGCCCATAATATAAATCCACCAAAAAGTTGTCTGAGGAGCTTTTGATTGATTTTAGACAAAGCAAAAGAGCCTATAATTGCGCCCAAAACACTAAAAGGAAGATACGGTAGTGCATCCGCTAAAGTTACTTGCCCTTTTAGTAAATACATAATTGCGCTGACAAGGCAAATTGGCAAAACTATGCACACAGAGGTTGCGTGGGTAGCACGCTGACTTAGACCGTATTTTTTTAATATTGGAACAATCAACATGCCACCTCCCGCGCCAAGAAGTCCATTTATCATTCCGGCGAATAACGCTAAAATAGGATATAATTTTTTTCTCAACAAAACACCCCAAGCTTATTTAGTGGTATGAAAAAATATTTTTTAAGCGTGTGCCATTTCAAAAGATTTTCCGAGAAATTTTCTGCATTCTTCGATATTATGCTGCTCGGTAGATAAAAGCTTTTCGGCAAGTTTTTGTACGTTTGTATCCACTTGTCCGTCATACTCTTTTAAGCGGCGTGTAATTTGAATAACGCCCATGGTGCTTCCTTGAATTAACATCTCAGCCACATGGTCAGGACTTTTATCTCTTATGGTTTTTATATCAATCATCATATAGGTCTCGAATTTTTGTATTGCGCTTGTTCCTTTAGCTTCCCAGCCAAGTTTATTTAGCGCTTTTTCTGCCGTGTCAAAAATAGTTTTATACTCGGTGAACTGAGTCTCTAATAGGTCTCTAAATTTCGAATGGTCTTTAATTATCTCCAAAAGATGATTTATAGATGTTTGTCCCATCTGAGCATTTTTATAAATATAATTTAACATTTCAATATTTGCATTCATGTTTAATTACCTCCTTTGCAAGGTTTAGTATAGACATTTTTTTTGCAAATATTAAAAGGAAATTTTTAAAATAAAAAATTACGTATTTAGATTAATTCGAAAAATTAAATAGTTTTTAACCTAAAAAAACTGTGCAGCCGCGAGGCGCCGAAGCCCCCTTGTGGGGGCTTCGGCTAATCCAAAAATCAACTTTGTTGAGTTTTGGATTACAACGAAAATAAAATTTTATTTTCGTTGGCCTCGCGGCCCGAGCAGCAAGCCTCAAAAAACATCAAAGAGGGCACTCCTGTTTTCTTTCCTAAATTGCATAAAAGTGCTAATACGAGTATAATAACTCTATAAGCAAAATTTGGATGAAGGTGACTTATATGGAGAAATTTATATATGTAGATAACGCTGCAACGACCGCACTTTCTCAAAAAGCTTTAAAAGCTATGTTGCCTTTTTATGAGACAGACTTTGGAAATCCTTCCAGTATTTATGCGATAGGGCAGCAGGCAAAACAAGCAGTGGAAGATGCACGCAAAATTGTTGCAAATTGCATAGGCGCTAGGCCAACAGAGATTTTTTTCACATCTTGTGGCAGTGAATCGGATAACTGGGCCATCAAAGGTGTTGCACGCGCTATGGCGAAAAAAGGAAAAACGCATATAATTACCACAAAATTCGAACATCATGCAGTTTTGCATACAGTTCAAGCACTTGAAAAAGAAGGTTTTTCTGTGACGTACCTAGATGTGCACGAGGATGGTATTATCCGTATCGATGAGCTCGAAGATGCGATTACGGACAAAACTGCACTTGTTACTATTATGTACGCCAACAACGAAATAGGCACCATTCAACCTGTAAAGGAAATAGGTGCAATTTGCCATAAACATAAGGTTATTTTTCATACGGATGCCGTCCAAGCGGTTGGAACTATTCCCATTGATGTAAATGAGCAGAATATTGATTTGTTGTCTTTGTCTGCGCATAAGTTTCATGGCCCAAAAGGTGTTGGCGCGTTGTATATAAAAACTGGCATTGCTCTTGAGAGGCTCATAGAGGGCGGCGCACAAGAGCGTGGAAAACGAGCTGGTACCGAAAATGTTGCAGGAATTGTTGGCTTGAGTGTTGCTTTAAAAGAAGCTTGCGATGGCATGCTTGAACGAAACAAACGTTTAGCTAAGATGCGTGACATACTCATCGAAAATCTCTTAAAAATTAAGCACTCTCGACTTAACGGCCACCCAACAATGCGGCTTCCTGGCAATGTAAACATGAGTTTTCATGGAATAGAGGGAGAAGCTTTACTCCTTATGCTAAATGCCAAAGGAATTTGCGCCTCATCTGGTTCTGCTTGTACGTCTGGTTCCCTTGATCCAAGCCATGTTTTATTAGCAATAGGGTTACCTCATGAGATTGCACATGGTTCTTTGAGAATATCTCTTAGCGACGACAATACTATGAATGAAATTGATTATATCTTGACTGTTTTACCTGAGATTATTGAAAAACTGCGCAGTATGTCTCCTTTATGGGAGAAAATTATTTCTACGGAAAAGTAAGCATAAAAAAGGAGTGATTTATAATGCTATACAGCGAAAAAGTGATGGATCATTTTGCTAACCCAAGAAATGTTGGCGAGCTTGAGAACGCTGATGGAATCGGAGAAGTTGGTAACCCTAAGTGTGGCGACATTATGAAAATGTACATCAAAGTTGAAAATGATGTTATTGTTGATGTTAAATTTAAAACATTTGGCTGCGGCGCTGCTATTGCCACGAGCTCAATGGCTACTGAGCTCATAAAAGGCAAAACAATCGACGAAGCACTAAAGCTAACCAATAAAGCTGTGATGGAGGCCCTTGACGGTTTGCCACCGGTAAAAGTACACTGCTCAGTATTAGCTGAGCAAGCTATAAAAAGTGCTATTTCCGATTACTACACCCGCAAAGGTATTGACCCTACGCCGATTGTTGGTATTATACCTGAATGTGAGCATGGGCACGGCGCTTGTAACTGTGAACATTAAACTTTATATTAAGATGTTGAGTGGCAAAATTTCCACACAAATATGGAGGCGAAAAGACGGTTGTTGTCAATTGGCAACAAAGATATTGGTGCAAAAATTAGGCATTTAATTACATGATATGATGTTGCTATTATTCAAAACGATAGGCAATTAGATATTTGTGTGCCTTAAAAAATTGCTTTAATAAATCGTGTTTGTGCAGCAATTTAAGTGGAAAATTTTAGGCATCTTAATGAGAAGTGCAAGAATAAAAAAGCATATAGCTATGAGTTGAGATAGACCTTTTTACAATAGGATTTGTTGGTGTCGGAATAGGAGTTCAATACGCAAAATATTTTGAAAGATTTTATATGTTGCTGCTTATGTACATGGGTTTGATTTTATTCGTGAAAATTTAAATAATGCTCAAGGTTTCATGTTATTGTTTTTATTTTGATTTGTGGTATAATAAAAATTAGATTATATTGTGCTGGTTTTTGTTTAATCGTGCTGTTTTTTTAGAATTTGTTTTTGTTACAATATCAAAATCTATGGGTGAAACTTATGAAAAAAATAAGCTTAAAAACAAACGCTCCATACGAAATTCTGATTGATAAAAATTTACTTCAATATAGCGGGGAACATATTCGAAAAGTTTCGTCGGCAAGGCAAGCACTCATTATTACGGACAATACAGTTAATGAGCTGTACTCGGGAATTGTTGCAAAATCACTGATGAGCAAGGGCTTTGAGGTGTTTTTGTTTGTTTTGGCAAGTGGAGAAGCGTCTAAAAGTTTTCAATCCGCAGAAAAAATCTTCTCTTTTTTAATAAAAAATGAATTTACTCGAACGGATGTGCTCATAGCATTAGGTGGCGGCGTAGTGGGCGATGTTTCGGGGTTTGTTGCGGCAACCTATATGCGAGGAATGGATTTTGTACAAATTCCAACGACGCTTCTTGCGCAGATTGATTCGGCAATTGGCGGGAAAAACGCTGTCAACTTACCTCATGGCAAAAATTTAGTAGGTACGATTTATCAACCAAAGCTCGTTTTGGTGGACATAGACGTGCTTGCAACGCTGCCGCCTAAATTGTTTTCTGACGGGATGGCAGAGGCCATAAAATACGGTATGACTAGAAGCTCGGAGCTTTTTTATAAGATAAAAAATTTTCAAGTAAACGATTTCCTAGAGGATGTAATTTTTGAATGCATAACAATAAAAAAAGAGATAGTTGAAAAAGACGAGTTGGAACAAAATGAGCGAAAACTTTTAAATTTTGGCCATAGCCTGGGACATGCTGTCGAACGACTGTATAATTTCTCTGGATATAGTCATGGACAAGCAATTTCCATAGGTATGGCTTATACGGCGCTGTCTGGTGAAAAATTAGGCATAACTAAGCCGGGCACGTACGATGAGCTTGTTGAGGTTTTGGAGAAGTATAACTTGCCATACACCATCGACTGCGATATAAACGATTTAATTGCTCTTGCCCAAAGAGATAAAAAATCTCTCGGACAATATTTTGATGTTATTGTGATAGAGTCCATCGGGAACGGTTTGGTAAAAAGAATACAAACCGGCGACTTGAAAAAATATATTGGAGGGTGACTTTTTATGAGTTTGGCGATAATCACTCCGCGAAAACTTTCTGGAACCATTACAGCTCCGCCGTCCAAAAGCGATACACATCGTGCGATAATTTGCGCTCTATTGTCGAGAGGTGTCTGCGAGATACAACCCGTTGAGCTTTCCAACGACGTTGTGGCGACAATAAATGCGGCAAAAGTGCTGGGCGCAATCGTAAATGTGGTCTCGAACCGCTTGATTATCGATGCAAGAGGCACTTTTTTTCAGAACGATGTGACGATAAACTGTAACGAATCCGCCTCTACTTTGCGATTATTAATGCCAGTTGTAAGTGCTTTTGGCATAAAAGCTCGGTTTTGTGGCGCAGAGTCCTTGTCTTTGCGGCCGATGACAGTTTATAAAGAGATTCTTCCTGATTTTGGTGTAGACTGTGTGTACGATGGAGCATTGCCGTTTAAGGTTGCTGGTCAGCTCCGGCCCGGGCGATTTGTTATTCCTGGAAATGTTAGCTCTCAATTTGTATCTGGCTTACTTTTTGCCTTGCCGCTTTTAAAGGCCGATAGTGAAATTGTCATAGTTGGAGCATGTGAGTCGGTGGGATACATAGACATGACCATAAAAACTATGGCAGAATTTGGCGTTGAGGTAAGCCGCACACCGACGGGCTTTTTGGTGCCTGGCGGGCAAAAATATCACGCGACCGATTATCAAATTGAGGGAGATTGGTCTCAAGCGGCGTTTTTTTTGGTGGCAGGTGCAATGGGTGCTTCAATTCGCGTCGAGGGCCTAAAAATGGACTCCGCTCAAGGCGATAGAGTTATTGTAAAGCTTCTTCAGCGAATGGGTGCCGATATTCAATGCGATGAGCATAGCGTTACTGTTGCGCCGAATAAGCTTTCGTGCGCGACTGTTTTTGCGGAGTCAATTCCAGATTTAGTTCCAATTTTATCCGTGCTGGGCGCTTGCGCAAGAGGAACAACTAAAATTGCAGGTGCTGCGCGGCTTCGTTATAAAGAGAGTAATCGTTTGAGGGCGATGTACGAAGGGTTGAGACGCTTGGGCGTTGGCGTTATTAATAGCGATGATGGACTTATTATTAAGGGGCAACGTTGCTTTCATCAGGCCAAATTAAATGGCTTCAACGACCATCGAATTGTGATGGCGCTTGCTATTGCGGCAATTCGTGCGCAAAATAAAGTTTACATATCAACCGCGGAAAGCATTGGTAAGTCATACCCGTCGTTTTTCGAGGACTATAACAGACTTGGAGGCAATGTGGATGTCCTCGATGTTTAACGGAAATATAAAGATTTCTATCTTCGGCGAGAGTCATGGTGCTGCGATTGGTGCGGTTCTCGACGGGCTGCCGGCAGGAGAAAACATTGACTTGGCGGAGGTTATTTTTCAGATGCAACGTCGCGCGCCAGGTCAAAATAGTTTTTCTAGTGCGCGGCGTGAGGAGGACACGCCACAAATCATATCGGGGCTTTTTGAGGGGCACACGACTGGCGCGCCCCTTTGTGCGCTAATTGAGAACACAAACGCAAAACCTAGTGACTACAATGAGCTTAAAAGCCTTTTGCGGCCGGGCCACGCTGATTATCCTGCTCACGTTAAGTATAAGGGGTTTAACGACGTGCGTGGCGGTGGACATTTTTCGGGGCGCCTGACGGCTGCTTTGACTTTTTGTGGAGCGGTTTGTCGGCAAATTTTAGCTCGTCGCGGAGTTACCATTGGCGCGCATATTTACTCTATCCACGAAGTTTGTGACGTTCCTTTTGAGACGAATATTTCTGAAGAGCTGTTAAGCCGACTCTCGAGAGAAAATTTCGCGTTGATTGATGCCTCGAGAAAAGAAAAAATGTTGGATGAGATTCATCGCGCAAAAACGGCTGGAGACAGTGTTGGCGGGATCATTGAGTGCGCGATAAACAATGTGCCGGCGGGTGTTGGTGGGCCTATTTTTGACGGAATTGAGAATAAAATTTCGTCGCTTGTTTTTGCGATTCCGTCGGTAAAAGGCGTGGAGTTTGGTGCAGGTTTTCGCGCTGCGGCAATGCTTGGCAGCCAGAATAATGATGAGTTTGCGGTGAAGGCAGGCAAAGTTTTCACGAGGACTAACAATCATGGTGGGATTCTTGGCGGCGTTACCTCTGGAATGCCGATTGTTTTTCGCTGCGCCATAAAGCCCACGCCGTCCATATCTAGGCCGCAAGCGACGGTAAACATCAACACCTTGCAGCCGGCAGAGATTATCGTCTCTGGGCGTCACGATCCTTGCATTGTGCCGCGCGCTGTGCCCGTTGTTGAGGCTGTTGCGGCCGTCGCAATGATGGACTTTTTGAGGGAGGCCGAGCTTTTATGACGCTATCCGATGCAAGAAAAGAAATAGATAAAATCGACGGGGAACTTTTGTCTCTGCTTTTAAGACGGCTAACTTTGTCGAGGCGTGTTGGCGAAATAAAGCGCCAAAATAATACTTCGATTGAAGATAAAGTGCGTGAAGAGGAGATTTTTAACAGGTTGAAATTAACCTCGTGCGATGAGTATAAATATATTGAGCCGATTTTTCGAGAAATTTTAACGTCGAGCAAAGCGGTGCAAAAATAGGAGTGCCCTATTTGATACTGCTTCAAGTTCTGCCGCTCCGGCCGCGAGGCCAAAGAAAATAAATAAATATTTATTTTCTTTGTGGTACCAAGTTCAACTTTGTTGAGCTTGGTACTGGCCGAAGGCCCCAAAGGGGCCTTCGGCGCCTCGCGGCGCGGTGGCAGCACCGCAGCATGCGCAGGACACTCTCTCAAAAAATAGCTACAAAAAAGGAGTACGCAGGTGAATTATCTAGAGGCAAGCAAAGCGGAATTACTGGCGGAGAAATCGCGAGTTTTAGCCGAATATGAGCAGTTGAAAGGCTTAAAACTTAATTTGAATATGGCGCGCGGCAAGCCCTCACCGGAGCAGTTGGAGCTGTCGAGAGGCTTGCTGGATGTTGTTAACTCGGCGTCTAGCTGTGAGACCAACGATGGCGTGGATTGTCTAAACTACGGCGTGCTGGATGGTTTGTCCGAGATAAAAGCGCTTTTTGCACCTGTTTTGGGTGTGAGGGAGAACCAGATTTTTGTCGGTGGCAACTCAAGTTTGAGTATGATGTTTGATGTGATTTCGTTTTTCATGACGCATGGAATTTGTGGTGGTGCGCCGTGGCTGAAACAAGATAAAATCAAATTTTTGTGTCCGTGTCCTGGGTACGATCGGCATTTTGCGATTTTGAAGCATTTTAACATAGAGGCGATTCCGGTGGCGATGACAACCACGGGACCAGATATGGAGGCCGTCGAGAGGCTTGTTGCGACCGATGCCACCGTTAAAGGTATTTGGTGCGTGCCCAAGTATTCGAATCCGCAAGGAATAACCTACTCAGATGAGACTGTGCGGCGCTTTGCAGCTCTCAGACCGCTTGCGTCAGATTTTCGAATTTTTTGGGACAATGCGTATGCAATTCACGACTTGACCGATACACCAAAAACGCTTTTAAACATAATGCTCGAGTGCGAGAAAAACGGGACGCAAGACTTACCAATAATTTTTGGCTCAACGTCAAAGATTACTTTTCCTGGCGCCGGAGTAGCTTTCTTGGGCGCGTCGGAGCAAAATCTTACGCACATTAAAAATGTGTACTCGTTTAAGACGATTGGCTTCGATAAGATTAATCAGCTTAGACACGTTAGATATTTTAAGGATTATAGCGGTTTGTTGAGGCATATGAAGAAACATAGAGCTATTTTAAGACCAAAGTTTGAGATTGTGATTAACGCGCTAAAATGTGAATTTATCGGAAATAAGATCGTTGATTTTACAGAGCCCAATGGTGGTTATTTTGTTAGTGTAAACGTGATGAATGGGTGTGCAAAGAGAGTTGTGCAGCTGTGCAAAGACGTTGGTCTGATTTTAACCAGTGCTGGCGCGACTTTTCCGAACGGCCTTGATGAAAACGATAGGAATATTAGAATAGCTCCTTCGTTTCCAGTGCAGAGTGAGTTGAAAATCGCAATGCAAGTTTTTTGTGTGTGCGTAAAGTTGGCCACGCTTGAGAACTTACTGTATGAGTGACGACCTCCAATGGAGTGCCCGCATCAAACGCTGGGGCGCCGGGAGGCGCCTAAGGCCCTAAAAGGGCCTTCGGCTACCCCAGAAATCAACAACGTTGAATTCTGGGGTAAAAGAAAATAAATACTTATTTTCTTTTGCCTCGCGGCTAGGCAAAAAGCTCAAATGGGGCACTCCATCTTTAAAGAGCCTCTTGGTTTGAGAATTTAATTGTAGCTTTGTCGTCGATTTTTATTTCAGTTATAAGACCGTTTTTTCTATCTGCGCGCAATTCAAACTTACCAGAGCTTGTTTTTCCGATAAAAGCCATTTCAGAGAGGTCCTTAAAGAACGGTTCTTCGTCTGCGTTGCTTTTTATAAAGTCAAAGACCTCAAAGAGTAAGGAAATTTCTGACTCACGAGGCAAAACTAACCCGTCTGCTTTATAGCTCAAGCCGTTTTGCGAGATAGATGTGTCGGTTTGCCTATGGGTTATTTGCAAGCCGTTTAGGTTCTCTGGCGAGGTGATTTCGATTTGTGTGTAGTCTTCGGTTTGAGTAATTTTTGCGTACAATGGTGATGCTTCGGAGATAATTTCTAAATCGCCTATAAAATTTAAAATAGGGCGGCTGTTAATTTCGCAACCTTTATTGCAGCCAGATAATAAAAAAAACACCGGCAACAATATGCCGGAAACAATAAAAAACCGTCTCATGCGCTTGCACCTCACTCAAAATCATAAAGACGGTCGATAAAATTTAAAGCACCATCTTTGATACATCTATATTATCAAAGGCGGTGCATTATTCATTTCAGATAGGCTCGTCGTTTTTGAAGGCTAATACCACGACGCTAGCATAGTTTTCGGTATGGGTAGCACTAACAGAAAAGGCTAGGTGCTCACTTTTGGCCAAATCCAGAGCTTTGCCGCTTAGTTGCAAGTAAGGCTGTCCACTTTTTTTTCGTAGTAGTTCTATTTCTGCCAGATTAATGTCACCGAGACCTTTGCCAAGAGCCTTTAAAAAGGCTTCTTTGGCACAAAAATTTACAGCTACGCTTTGTGGTGGGAAATTTTTTTCTTGAAGCTGATTGTACTCGTTCTGTCCCAGTATTTTGTCAAGAAAAGATGGGCGCCTCATAGAGTTTTTGATACGGCTAATTTCGATTAAGTCAATTCCAATGGATGGCATATAAGTTCACCGGCTTTTTAAGAGTACTTATTTTTGGATAGTGCCCGCATCAAACGCTGGGGCGCCGCGAGGCGCCGAAGGCCCCCAAAGGGGGCCTTCGGCCAGACCCAAATTCAACTTTGTTGAGTTTGGGTCCACAAAGAAAATAAATTTTTATTTTCTTTGGCCTCGCGGCTGGGGGGCTACGTTTCGGAAGCAGCCAAACCTGATGGCGAATATCAAGCGGGCACGCCTAGACGTTCAAACATATTATTTGATTTTGCTGGTAATTGCGTTTTCGCTAGTTTGAATGAGATTATACAACGAAGAGGCATATAGCGGATACTCTTTTGAGATAATGTCAGGGGAGAGATCCAGTTTTTTAATATTGGTGACATCATTTTTGTTTTTGCTCGAGTTACGAATTTCCTGCTGAATATTCAATTCAGATAAGCATTTTGATGCGTCTGATAGTTGCTCATATGCGTTACTAGGGAGTTTAAACAGACCCTGAGGATTTTTCGTGTTAGCGGAGTAAAGCCGTCTAAAGAGGCTGTAGATAAACACCATTATATAAGAAGAAACCTCGGTTATTAAGGCTTTGTGATTGTTTTTTTGAAGCAAATCAAATATAATGCTGATAGAATTTACAATTAGTTTTTTATTCAGCGTCGAGATAACGCTACCTTTAAATTTGTTATCCTTATCCTGAGTTGAGTCAGGGATTTCCTCGAAATGGAGAGTAACCCCGTTTTTATCCGGAGTTTTTCCGAGTAAATAGTCGCAAGAGACGTTATAATAGTCAGAGATTTTCACGATAAAATCAAGGCCGCATTCACGAACCCCTTTTTCGTAGTGAGAGAGTAACGCTTGAGAGATGTTAAGATCGGTGGAGACTTGTTTTTGGCTCAGACCTTTTTCTTTTCTGAGCAGTGTTATAATTCTTGGAAAATCGTTGTTCATTAGGTCCTCCTGTGAGCTAAAAAGTTTAATAAGTTGATAAACATCTGGTAAATTATATATTGTAAAAAACGATTTGTAAAGACTGAGTTTGATATTTTTTTACATTTAAGGAGTTTTTTCTATGAAAACACATCAAATACATTTCATACGCCATGGCCTAACGGATGCAAACATAAAAGGGCAGTACATCGGAGCCATTGATATGGATCTTGCGCCAGCCGGTATTGCGCGACTCAATGAATTAAAGACAAACTTTGAGTATCCTCGAGCTGATAAAATTTTTTGCAGTCCGCTAAAAAGATGTCAGCAGACGGCCCAAATTTTATATCCAGAGCAACCAGTTGATGTAGTTGATGGCTTGGCAGAGTGCAACTTTGGTGAGTGGGAAGGTAAAACGGCAGAAGAGTTAAAAGATAACCAAGATTTTAAGAAGTGGATGCAGAAGGCAGATGGTGTAACGCCGGATGGGGGAGAAAGCCTACAAGACTTTGCCTCGCGCGTTTTGATAACATTTGACAAGCTGGTTGAGACAGTTATCAAAAATAATTACAAGGATACCATAATAGTCACTCACGGTGGCGTTATCATGACGTTACTTGCAGCGCACGGTGTGCCTCGTGCCAAGTTTTATGAGTGGGTCGTCAACAACGGCTGTGGTTATTCCTTGCGAGTGATGCCTAGCCTATGGATGCGTCAAAAGGTTGGTGAGGTCTACTCAAAGGTCCCGTACAACATGGACAAGGAAAATAACGAAGAATCTGCATATATTTTGAATATGATACGAGATGATTAATTGTGCTAAAAAAATAAGAATGTCGCTAAGAGTTATCTTAGCGACATTTTAACCTTGAATAAAACAACAATCAATATTTAGTGACTATTTTTAGCAAATTATTCCATCAAATAAGACACTTACAAGGACACTCGTCATAGTATATATCGTCATAGCACCGACCAACCCAAAAGTCTCTGCTCGAGATAACAAATTGGATTTAACATCACTGGCATCTTTGCTCAGCACACCAAGAGTGTCAATTATTGTTTTAGTGTTATTGCAAAGATTTTCCGAAGACTGGGTTACGTTTTCACAAGCGTTATTATACAGAACTGTGAATTCATCTGTATTTAATTTTGAAAAATTATCCCAAAAAACGTTTGATTTCGAGTAAGCCTTAAATAATTTGTACCCAAAGAAAGATGTCGTTGCTAATCCTATAACGTATGCACCATTTTCACTAAACCACTTGCTTAATTTCTCGTAAAAATGATAAATTTTAGAAATTTTATCATTTTTCACGTTTTGTTTGTTAAACGTTTTACTTGAGGTGGGCGTGTCATTGCTATCTGATGCTGGCTCGGACACATTTTGCATAGAAACATCGGTGTCTACATTTTGTACAGTGGGAACAGCATCAACAACATTGCTTTCAGCTTTAGCAACAGCTACATTTCCAGAACATAAAATGCACACGGATAATGCAGTTGCAACAAATTTGTTTATGTTTTTATACATAAAAACATCCTTTCATATTTTGATGATTTTAATTATATCACACGTTGTTACTTTTGTAAATTAAATTAAAAAAAATTGTCAATTTCAACATGTTTGCTAGCTATGCTTAAGGCAAATGGTGGTATTGGTGCAAAAATTGTCTTCGGCGTATGCCTTATTTGCTTCATACTATCCCCTAAAGAACGACATAATTGCATTGTAAGCCATGTAAACATCTATCTTCGAAACAACCTCAAAAGGCGCGTGCATCGATAAAACCGGAACGCCTAAGTCTACAACATCTACGTCCAGGTTCGCCATGTATTTTGCGATAGTTCCACCACCGCCAGCGTCTACTTTGCCGAGCTCACCGGTTTGCCAAAGAACGTCATTTTTCTCAAGGAAACTTCTCACATACGCCATAAACTCAGCAGAGGCATCGGACGTCCCAAACTTGCCGCCACTACCGGTGTACTTTGTGATGACCACGCCACCGTTGATGTAGCAGCTATTCGCTTGATCGTAAACAGAACTATAAGTTGGGTCAAATGCCGCATTTACATCCGCAGACAAGCATTTGGACCGAGATAGGGAGTGTCGACAAGAAACTCCGTCCATTTCAGCCAAATCCGCAATAAAGTACCTAAAAAACGCAGATTGCATACCAGTGTTGCCGTCACTGCCAACCTCTTCCTTGTCGGCTAAAATCGTTATAATTGTTTCCTCTGGCACTCCTTGATAATCCAACGCGGCCATCAAAGAGGGATATGCACAAACTCTATCATCGTGGCCGTAAGCGCCAATCATACTGCGATCAAAACCAACATCAGCAGCCTTAAATGCCGGTACAAGCTCAAGCTCTGCAGACAAAAAGTCTGCCTCAATTATGCCGTATTTTTCATTTAAAAGTCTCATAATATTAAGCTTCACAAGCTCAGAACCTTTATCGCTCTTAAATGGCCGACTTCCCACCAAAATGTTTAAATTCTCAGCATCAATGGCTTTTTGCATAGTTTTGGACATCTGCTCTTTAGCTAAGTGAGGTAATAAATCTGTGACACAAAAGACAGGCTCGCCGACCTCCTCACCAAGTTTTATCTCGATACAAGAACCGTCCTTTTTGATAACTTTTCCGTGTAAAGCAAGCGGCATTGCGGTCCATTGATATTTTTTTATGCCACCATAGTAATGCGTTTTAAACATCGCTAAATCACTCGACTCGTACAATGGATTAGGCTTTACATCGAGACGCGGCGAATCAATGTGCGCAACAGCAATTTTGGCACCATTTTTGACACCATTTTTTCCAATCACCGCCACGATGAGCGACTTACCCCTATTGACAAAGTAAATCTTATCTCCGGGCTTATATTTTTTAGCCGTATCAAATTCCTCAAAGCCAGCTTTCTTCGCCATGTCTACGGCGCAAATTACTGCTTCTCGCTCAGTTTTTGAGGTATCAATAAAAGCCTTATACCCCTCGCAAAACTTATCCGCTTTGTTTATTTGTTCATCACTTAAACGCAATGTAGCATTTTTCCGCTGAAGAAATAAGTCTTCTTTCATCTGGTCCACGGGATTTTTCTCTTTATTCTCGCAAGAAATATTATTGATAAGCATTAAAAATCAACCCTTTCATTTGTATTTGAAGTATAAATTGTTATACATTTTGCGACTTTGCAATACATTTTTGACATACAACGCGGTATCTGGATATGGAATTTTCTTCAAGGTTTTTCCATCTGAAGAATATCGTTCATCTTTGAGCCACTTGTCAACAGCTCCGAAGCCAGCATTATATGCGCAAACCGTCTCGATAAGCGTACCATATTTTCGTTGTAACAGCGATAAAAAATACGTTCCGTACTCAATATTAGTGCTGGGGTCTTTCAGATGTCCGACATCCATATATGGCATCAACTTGTGTGTCTGCAGCCAGTCAAAGGTGCTTGGCATAACCTGCATTAAGCCAATAGCCCCAACGTTCGATTGTGCATCTTGTCTAAAATTGCTTTCTGACTTTATCACCGCCAAAATGAGCTCTTGCTCTACACCAAATTTTTCTGCGTTCTCCTGAACGTAATTATAATATTCTATCGGATAAGCTTTTTTCAAGAAAAATATTTGTCCACAATAGAGCAAAAAAACCGCAAAAAAGAGCACTATCATGGCACAAATTGCACCACTATATCTCTTCATTTATGTCTCCCAATAGCTTCGTAAAAATTTCTCGTACCTTTTTGTTTAAGTCCTCAAAAGTTGCGTCATTTACTAAAATATAATCAGCTCTACTTTTGTAATAGCTACTCTTATTTTGCACAGCCATTCTCAAATTTATTAAATTCTCCTCGATATTATCTCTTTTTAACAAACGTTCACGACGAATTTTCTCATCTGCCAAGACAGCAATTGTACAGTTACAATGTTTATTTAGTCCGGTTTCAAAAAGTAATGGAGCATCTAGAATTATTATTTTATTTTCCGTTAATTTATACTTGTCAAGCGCATTTTTTATTGCTTCAATGATACCAGGATGCGTTATTTTATTAAGCATTTCTAGGTTTTCTAATGTGGAAAAGGCTTTTCTTGATAAGTTAGCCGAACACAAAGCACCATTTTCATCTAAAATATCGTTGCCGAAATATTCTACTAATTTTTGTTGGCATGCCTGCGAGTTAGCTAAAAACTCTTTTGCAACCTTATCCGCATTTACTACCGCGTAAGCAATTTTATTCAGCATATCGCACAAGGTAGACTTTCCAGCACCGGTCGGCCCCGTGATGCCAACTACAAAAGGGGTATTCATTCGCATTCACAAAGGTCTATAACATTAAACCCAGCTGCTCGAATTAGCCTATTGTACACGGCAAGCCCAACTCCCTCACAGGACGGGCATCTAGCATAAATTGTATCAACTTCATCTATTTTATCTATTTCGCGAAGAGCCTCAAAAAGATGAGTCGCTTGCTGAATTGAGTCTGTCTCGCTACCGTAAGCAATACAAAAAGCTCTCAAGTCTGGTGCATCTTCTTCAAAGCAGAGCGCTGCAACATTTGAGCCTGCATGACTGTTGACGTAGTCGATGTACTGCTCCCGACTACCATTAATAACGGTAATATTTGCGCGAGGCGAATAATGCTTGTACTTCATTCCAGGCGATAGGGGTTTCTCATTGTCATTTAGCCTACTCAAAACCGCCGCATCTACCTCAACTGTCCCAAGTACCGCCTTTAGCTGCTCTACAGTAATAGCTCCGGGGCGTAAAATTTTCGGCGTATCGGTGCAGAGTGAAATAACTGTCGATTCCAATCCCACGTTGCAAGGTCCCGCGTTTACAATTGCATCAATTTTTCCAGACAAATCCGCGGCAACGTGTAAAACTTTTGTTGGGCTTGGGTTCCCAGATAAATTCGCCGATGGTGCCGCTAAAGGACAGCCTGCCTCTTGAATAATTTTTCGTGCGATCGGGTGATCTGGCAATCTTATTGCTACGGTGTCCAATCCGCCACTAATTACATCTGGTATTATTTCAGACTTTTTCAAAATAATCGTCAGTGGTCCAGGCCAAAAAGCTTCTGCCAAAAGCTTTGCCTCCGAAGTAAACTCTTTCACCAACGGCTCTATCTCTTCGACTTTGGATATGTGCACAATTAACGGATTATCGCTTGGACGCCCCTTTGCAACAAAAATTTTCTTTACGGCTTCCTCGTTCAGCGCATTTGCAGCCAAGCCATAAACGGTTTCGGTCGGAATCGCAACAAGTCCTCCTGAGCGCAGTATTTCTGCCGCAAGGTGAGTGTCCTTGGTTGATAATATTTGAGTTTTCATTTTTTCACACTCGCTATTTATTTTCGATGGTACTTTCAAGTTTTGCAGCTCTGTCGGCTGTAATAAGAGAGTCAATCACCTCATCGATGTCGCCGTTCAAAAGATCTTCTAAGCGGTATAAAGTTAGCCCGATTCGATGATCAGTCAATCTTCCCTGCGGATAGTTATATGTTCGAATTCGCTCGGAACGATCGCCAGTTCCCACTTGAGTCTTTCGTTCTTGAGCCATCGCGTCGGTTTGCTCTTGCATTTTAGCCTCCAAGAGCCTGGATTTAAGCACTTTCATAGCTTTATCTTTGTTTTTATATTGACTGCGCTCATCTTGACACTCAACGACAACACCCGTAGGAAGATGCGTAATGCGAATGGCCGACTCAGTTTTGTTAATGTGTTGGCCTCCGGCGCCACTTGCTCGAAACGTATCTATCTGCAAATCTGCTGGATTAATTTCGATTTCAACATCCTCAGCCTCCGGCAAAACCGCTACCGTAACCGTCGAGGTATGAATTCGGCCTTGTGCCTCCGTCTCGGGAACTCTCTGTACGCGATGCACTCCACTTTCGTACTTTAAGCGAGAATAAGCCCCTTCTCCAGAAATCATAAAGCTAATTTCCTTGTAGCCACCAAGTTCCGTCTCATTAGCATTGAGCACCTCAGTTTTCCAGCCTTTGGTTTCGGCATACATGCTATACATTCTAAAGAGTACACCAGAAAAAAGTGCAGCCTCCTCGCCGCCAGCACCGCCACGAATTTCAACTATAACATTTCTGTCGTCGTTTGGGTCCTTCGGGAGTAACAAAATTTTCAACTCTTCGGAGATACGCTCGACAGCCTCTTTAGACTCTTCTAACTCTAGCTCGACCATCTCTTTAAAGTCTTTATCTAAGCCGCCATCATTTAAGAGTTGTCTTGCTTCTTCGGCATTCTTTTTAGCCTTTTTATACTCGTCGTACTTCTCTACAATTGGAAGCAAATTTTTTTGCTCCTTCATGAGTGACTTGTATTTCTCTTGGTCCGAAACTATATTCGGATCATACAGCATCTCGTTTATTTCATCGTTTCGCTTCTTAAATACCTCTAGTTTATCAAACAAAATCGCATCACCTTTCTATTTTGTGGGCTCTTGCCTTATTATTTTTTTTATATTCTTTTCTACCTTCAAACGTGGCACCATCATCTCATGAGCGCAAGTTGTACAACGTAGCCGAAAGTCCATACCAGAACGCAACACTACAAACGTTTTCCCCTTGCATGGATGCGGCTTTCTCATTTCGAGTAAGTCTCCAACCCGTACATCCAAAAAAACATCACAGCCCTTAGAATAAACTTAAATCTTTTTCATTATACCAGTTTTACAGTAGCTCAGCAAATTAAACTCAAAAAACATCTTGCACAAAAGCTTTACATAAATTTGCCTTTTTGTAGCTCAAGTGGGTGAAATCGCACAAATTATTCCAAATCAATCATAAACTTAGCGGCGATGCGCTTTGCAAGTAGATGTCCTATGCTATACTATCATTGTATTATCTAAAAATATAATTACTTTTATTGAGGAGAACAAAATGAAAAAACTTATAACTGTTATCTTAATGGGCTCCATGTGTTTACACTTGGACAATTTGGCGCAAACAAGAGCCTCTGCACAAGAATTTTCACGTCCCGTTTTAAAGATTGCACGCGCTGCTTCATGGTTAACACCTATTGAAATAGCGGTTCTTCGTAGAAATGGCTTTGCTGTTCATGGTGACTACACTCCAGAAGACAACCATCCCTCCTTAATTCGCACTTGGTATGATATTTTTTTACCTGGTTGGGAATTCTGTGATTGCGGAATCCGCTCCAATGATAAAACGCTTTGTCAAGTAAACAATCCACAGGGAGAACCTGCTACTCGAGAAGAAGTACGTGAGTTTTTGAACAGATAAATTATTAACGTAAAAAATATGGCTACCAAATAAACTTGGTAGCCTGTTTTCATGTCATAATTTCGCCGTAGGTTGTGGATGCAACATCCGCTGCATTAGCCTCATCTGTATCGATATGCATTGCCGGTAAAAACTCTTGTGACACACACACTCTAACGTCATCAAATGTCAAGGCTCTTTTCTCTGAAGGGACCTTTACTTGTACAACTTGGTTATGTTTCAGGTTGAATTTTAACGCAGTTTCGGGGTCCATATGAATATGTCTTCTAGCAACAATTAAACCACTATGCTTTTCAACAATTCCGTTAGGGCCTATCAGCGTGACGCCTGGAGTGTCCTCTAAATTTCCTGAATCTCTAATCGGAACTTCTATTCCAAGTTTTTTTGCGTCTGTTAAAGAAATTTCAACTTGTGTCTGATCTCTGAACGGGCCAAGTATAGCAACATTTTGAATCTCATTTTTTGGCCCTTTAATAGTAAGCTTTTCCGCACAAGCAAACTGCCCTGGTTGGGACAGCTCTTTTGTCGCCGTGAGTTTAGCCCCTATGCCAAATAGCGCCGTAAAGTCCTTTTCGCTTAAATGTATATGTCTAGCTGACGTTTCAATTAAAATTTTCAAAGAATCACCCCGTCTTTTTTATACACTTGCTTTTTATTATAATAACTTTTTTATTTTTGCCAAGATGAAATTATTAAGGGGAAGTGCCCTATTTGATATTTTTTTGAGGCTTGCCGCTCGGGCCGCGAGGCTAACGAAAATAAAGATTTATTTTCGTTGTGGTCCAAAGTCCAATTTTGTTGCACTTTGGACTGGCCGAATGCCCAAATGGGCATTCGGCGCCTCGCGGCGCTGAGATATTTGATTGTAGCACTCCCTTATTAAGAACAATGTGGTATAATCTAATTAGCTATAGATTATTTTAAAAACTAAGGAGCCCTTTTATGTATACATCTTTCGAGACTCTTGAAAAAGAATGTAAAACTTGCGAACGTTGTGAACTTTGTAAAACACGTAATAATGTTGTTTTTGGTGTGGGAAATAAAAACGCCGAGGTGTTGTTTATCGGCGAAGGACCAGGCGAAAATGAAGATTTGCAAGGCGAACCATTTGTCGGTCGAGGCGGACAACTACTTGATAAAATGCTAAATGCCGTTGATTTGGATAGACATAAAAATATTTATATCGCTAATATTGTGAAGTGTCGACCGCCGCAAAATCGTGACCCATTGCAAGATGAACAAGAAGCTTGCATCGGTTGGCTTCGAAACCAAGTAGCTTTGATAAAACCAAAAATAATTGTATGCCTAGGCCGAATTGCTGCGATGAAAATTATTAAGCCGGATATGAAAATTACAAAAGAACACGGAGTTTTCTTTGAACGAAATGGCGTTTTGTTAATGGCTACATTGCATCCGGCAGCCTTATTACGCAACCCTGCAAATAAGCCAGGTGCATTTGAAGATTTCTTAAAACTTCGAGAAAAAATTAAAGAAGTGTGTACGCATACATATTAAGTTATTTTTTTGTCTTTGATTAGTAAATTAAAAGAAAGTCCGCCATCGACTAGCTTGCATTAGTTTATGGCGGTTGTTTTTTTATGCAAAGGTTAGTTCTTTGCTATGCGTTGCAACATCATTCTTAAAGAGCGTCTCAATGACTCGATTTGACTCTTTGGGAGAGTATATGAAGTGTTCCATGTGATTGCCATCAAAAAAGTAGTTAGGAGATGTCGGTCGATATTCGTAGTCGAAGGTGTCAATGATTATTAGCTTAATTTTCATGCGCGAGGGAATTATATTTTTGATGTAGACGCTTGCCTGTTGACCTGGACGAATTCCTTCCTTTGGCTCAGCAAGACCTGCTAAGTTTGGCGCTAGCTCAATAAATGCACCATAATCCTCTATTGACCTGACAATGCCGGCAACTGTTTCTCCTGTTGAGAAATATTCAATATTTTCCTCCCATGTTCCAAGAAGCTCTTTATGCGTCAAACTTACTCTATCGTTTTCAATGGATTTAATAACGGCTTTTATATCCATCCCAACCGAAAACCTTTCTCGTGGATGTTCTATGCGAGAAATTGAAATGGTGTCTATTGGTAAAAGCGAAACAATTCCACAGCCAATATCGACAAAAGCACCAAATGGCTCTAAATGAGTTACTCTCGCATTTATGACATCGCCGATTTGACATTTTTTTATGTATTGTGATAAACACCTTAATTGAGCGTTTCGTCTTGATAATGTCGCATAGGTGTTTCCGTTTTTATCTTTTTTAAAGCCTGTTATTGTAAAACAAACCGGCCGATTAACACGCGAAATTACTGCGATGTCTCGTACTACACCTTCTCTTATTCCCAAAGCACCATCCTCGCGGCTTATAATTCCTTTCATGCAGCCTAAATCTACAATTAAATTGTGTTCTCCATCACACACTAAAGCCCTTGCTTCTAAGATTTTTTCTTCGTGACTCGCTTGAGCTAAAGTGGCCGGATTTTGCATCGATAACCGATTTTCAATGGTATCGATAAGCCACCCTTCTGGATAAAATTCTGACATCTTTGTTCCTCCCGTTTTCGTATGTACTCTATCTATATGCGCCTCTTCACGTGGAATATAACTTAATAGAGTTTTACCTCGGGATGTTTTTGACGCCATAGCCACAGCCGGCCGCGAGGCCACCGAAAATAAATATTTATTTTCGGTGTATTCCAAAGCATAGCTTTGGAATAGCCTAAGGGCCCCTAAAAGGGGCCCTTAGGCGCCTCGCGGCGCGCCTGTGGTTTTAACGTGGATAAAGGTTTCAATATGGCAGTCCAGATTTTATACTATATTTGATTTGAACTGCGTTATATAATAAAATTAAATTACAAACATCTTTACGGAAGGACAATTTATTTCATGAAAAAATCATTTTTAAAATCTAGCATTTTAACTCTTATGACGCCAGTTTTGACGCTTTTTGGTGGTTGTGCAAAGGACAATAATTCTGTTATCTCTGCAACAAAAACTAAGATGGATATGTCCGATAAAAAAATTGGATACCAATTAGATTTGCCTGAATCCGGTGATGAAATCGCTGTAGTAACGACTTCAATGGGTGAATTTAAATTAAGATTTTTCCCAGAAGCTGCGCCAAAAGCTGTGGAAAATTTTAAAACGCACGCTAAAAATGGATATTATAACGGGCTAATTTTTCATCGAGTAATAAAGAATTTTATGATTCAAGGCGGTGACCCAAACGGTAACGGAACCGGCGGTCAAAGCATTTGGAGTAAACCTTTTGAGGATGAGTTTAGTGATAAGTTGTTTAACATTACCGGTGCGGTTGCGATGGCTAACAGCGGTAAAGACACAAATGGAAGCCAATTTTTTATAAATCAAGGTGGAAAAGAAAATTTTAGTGGTTGGGAATACGCTCAGCAAGTTTACGAGCGGTATAAAGGTAATAAAAACCTTTCTATTACCGATATGTCTAAGGTCACAGATGATATAAAAGAGTTATATAACCAAAACGGCGGGAACCCTCACCTCGATGGCGCTTTTAATACGCAAAATAAAGGCCATACCGTTTTTGCTCAAGTGTTTGCTGGCATGGATGTAGTGAATAATATTGCCGCGGTTAAGGTTAATTCGGCAGACAAACCCTTAACAGAGGTGAAAATCGAAAAAATCGAAATAATTAATTTCAAAGAATAAAACAAATGAGAAAAGTACGGATATCAAAACCCGTACTTTTTGTTATTTTGCCGCTTTGCTTCCGTACGGCCGCGAGGCCACCGAAAATAAATATTTATTTTCGGTGTATTCCGGAACTCAACAACGTTGAGTTCCGGAATAGCTGAAGGCCCCCTTTGGGGGCCTTCAGCGCCTCGCGGCGCGCTTTGATGCTGCTTTATTTTTATAGCATATCTTTTTTTCGTAGTATGTAAGCAACTAATGCAATAATTGCACCAGTAAATATAATCGGGAACCACCAATACTGCTTCTCTGTAAAAGGCAAATATTCAACGTTCATGCCATAGATGCCGGAAATGATTGTAGGAATGGAAGAAAGCAGCGTTATAGAAGCTAAAACTTTCATTACGATATTCAAGTTATTTGAGATAATAGAAGCAAAAACATCCATAGTGCTCGCTAAAATATTCATATGAGTGTTAGACATATCGATGGCTTGTCGAACCTCAATTAAAACGTCATCTAAAAGTTCGCGGTCATCGTCATACAGTTTTATTAAGCGACCTCGTGCAATTTTTTCTAAGGTTGCTTCGTTGGCTTTTAGGGATGACGAAAAGTAAACCAAGGATTTCTCAATTTCTAATAGCTGAATAAGCTCTTTATTTTTCATTGACTTGCGCAACTCGTGTTCAGCGTGGTCACTAATTTTATCAATTTGTTTTAAGTACTGCAGATATTTTACTGCAACTCTTAAAATAATATTTAAGACAAATTGCGTTTTAAATTGAGGATATACACTTCGAACGACACCTTCAGCGAACTCACCGATAACCACATTTTCTCGCAGACATACTGTAATAACATTAGTTTCTGTCAAAATAATACCAAGAGGCATTGTGTGATATGTAATGCTTTTTTCGTTTTTTCTGGCCACAGGAATATCCACGATAATCAAAGTATTTCCATCTTCGCAGTCAATATGTGACGACTCTTCGGCATCCAAAGCAGATTTTAAAAAATCCGGGTCTATGTTAAATTTATCAATTAACATATCCAATTCTTCGTCATCTGGGGCAGTACAATTTATCCAGCAACCAACTTCATAAGTTTCGATTTCGGTAATTTTTCCGTTAACATTTTTATAGTAATTAATCATTTTTATCCCCCTAACAAATTATTAAGGGAACATAACAATAGCAGAAATATGGTTCCCTAATAAAAACCTTGATACGCTCCGACTTCTAGGTTCACCAGGACTCATATTTCCACCACCTCAAAAATAAATTTTTATACAATTATTGATTTTAATTATATCGTATTCTCCTGAAAAGAGCAAGTCAAATTCAAAATATAACCGTTTTTTCGACACCGAAAGCTACATTTTCCTGTGTAATAGGCAAGTTTAAGTTTATAAATTTTTTAGCCGTTCTGTAGCTTTTAAAATATTTTCTCTATCTCCAAAAGAAGTTAATCTGAAAAATCCTTCGCCATTGTTTCCAAAACCAGCGCCTGGAGTCCCAACAATATGAAAAGTTTCCAGCAAATAGTCAAAAAATTCCCATGAGCTCATACCGTTAGGACACCGCAACCAAATGTATGGAGAATTTTCTCCACCTGTAAAATATATGTTCTTTGCAGACACAGTGTCCGCGAGCAACTTTGCATTCTCTTTATAATAATTTATATTGCTAACAATTTGAGCCTTACCAGCGCTTGAAAACGCTGCAGCAGCACCTCTTTGTACAACGTAAGAAACTCCGTTAAACTTAGTGGATTGTCTCCGGAACCACAATTTATTTAAAGAGTGACCGTTCGCAGTTAATTCAAACGGAACAATTGTGTAGCCACAACGAACACCTGTAAACCCTGCTGTTTTTGAGAACGAACATAACTCAATAGCACATTTCTTCGCGCCTTCCACTTCGAAAATGCTATGAGGTAAGGTCGGGTCAGAAATAAATGCCTCATATGCCGCATCAAACAAAATTACTGCATCGTTTTGCAATGCATAGTCCACCCACTTTTTGAGTTGCTCGTGGTTGTATACGGCTCCTGTCGGATTGTTGGGCGAACATAAGTAAATTATATCTGCGTTAATATTTTCGTCTGGCAATGGCAAGAAATTATTTTCCTTGTTTGCGTTAATGTATGTGATTTTTCGGCCATCCATTACGTTTGTGTCAACGTACACCGGATATACTGGGTCAGGAATTAACACAGAATTATCGCTTGAGAAAATGTCCAAAATATTCGCAACATCACTTTTAGCTCCATCGCTTACAAAAATTTCGTCAAGAGATATCTCTACGTTTCTAGCTTCGTAATACTCCTGAATGGCCGTGCGTAAAAAGTCATAGCCTTGATAAGGTCCATAACCCTTAAAAGTTTTTTTGTTGCCCATATCGAAAGCAGCTTTTTTCATTTCCTCGACAACCGCACTACACAATGGCAAAGTTACATCTCCAATGCCAAGACTTATAACTTCAGCATCTGGATGACTTTTCTCAAAAGCTGCTCTTTTTTGCGCAACCGTCGAAAATAAGTAACTGTCTTGCAAGTTTAAATAATTAGCGTTTATCTTCATAAATATCGTCTCCTTGTTTTATTGCTGGACTAATTCAACCTTTTCAATTTTATTTTTTATTTTTTTATGCTCTAACTCAGATTGCTCAGGCCCGGCCGCGAGGCCAACGAAAATAAATTTTTATTTTCGTTGTAACGCAGAGCGGAAAGCTCTGCGTTTAGCCGAAGGCCCCTTTGGGGCCTTCGGCGCCTCGCGGCGCGCACTGAAGCGAGAACTTTGCCTCGGATAAAAAAGCTCTGTTTATTTATGCCTTAATGCTGCCGAAATAAACTCGCGGAACAAAGGATGAGCGTGATTAGGACGACTCTTAAACTCCGGATGATACTGTACACCGACAAAGAAGTCGTTAGTTGGAATCTCAAGGGCCTCAACCAAAAGCCCATTGGGAGAGGTGCCTGAGAAAACGATGCCGTTTTCCTCAAAAACTTCACGATAATCGTTATTAAATTCATACCTATGTCGGTGCCTCTCGTTAACCTCGTCGACTCCATAGGCCTTATGCATCATAGTGCCAAGTTTTATCTTGCAAGGATAAGCTCCCAGGCGCATAGTACCGCCTTTTGGTAAGTTACCTTGTTGATCTTTCATAAGGTCAATTACAGAGCACTCACCATCTGGTTTAAACTCACTTGAGTTAGCATCTTTGTAGCCAAGAACATTGCGAGCAAACTCCATAGCGGCCGCTTGCATACCAAGGCAAATGCCCAAAAATGGCACATTATTTTCACGAGCATACTTAATAGCCGTAATTTTGCCTTCCACGCCTCTGTCACCAAAACCGCCCGGCACCAAAATCCCATCGCAATCTGCAAGCAAATCCTTAGTACTAAATTCCGTTACAAGCTCAGCGTCTATCCAGTTTATTTCAACCTCTGCGCTGTTCTCAAAGCCAGCATGGCTCAGCGCCTCTGCTACAGAAAGGTAAGCATCATGCAGCTGTACATATTTCCCCACCAGTGCAATCTTAACTTTTTTATCGCGCGTATTAATTCTATCTACCATTGCAAGCCACTCGGACATATCTCCTGGTGTGCAATCAAGACCAAGTTCTCTACATACTATCGAAGAAAAATTATTTTTCTCTAGCATTAACGGCGCCTGATAAAGCGAAGGGACTGTCATATTTTCGATTACACAGTCCGGTTTAACGTTGCAAAAGAGCGAAATTTTTTGTCTGATACTATCGCTAATTGGCTCGTCGCAGCGCGTTACAATAATATCAGGATTTATGCCTAGTGAGCGAAGCTCCTTAACGGAGTGCTGTGTGGGTTTCGATTTGTGTTCACCAGAACTTTTTATGTACGGAACAAGCGTAACATGAATGAAAAGACAATTCTCGCGGCCCACTTCGAGAGAAACCTGACGAATTGCCTCCAGGAAAGGTTGACTTTCGATGTCTCCGGTAGTTCCACCGATTTCCGTTATTACAATGTCGGCGTGAGATTTTTCTCCAACGGAGTAAATAAAGTTTTTAATTTCGTTCGTCACATGCGGAATGACTTGAACAGTTTCACCAAGATATTCACCGTTGCGTTCCTTGGTCAAGACATTCCAATATACTTTTCCCGTCGTGAGGTTGGAAAATTTATTAAGCTCCTCGTCGATAAAGCGCTCGTAGTGGCCGAGATCTAGGTCTGTCTCTGCGCCGTCCTCCGTTACAAAAACTTCTCCATGCTGATATGGACTCATCGTACCTGGGTCGACATTTATGTATGGATCCAACTTTTGTGCAGCAACTTTGAACCCCTTCGACTTTAACAATCGCCCTAAAGACGCAGCCGTAATACCCTTTCCGAGGCCAGATACTACACCACCCGTCACGAAAATAAATTTTGTCATACCTCGACGACTCCTTCAAAAACTTTTTCGGCACTGCCCGTCATATAGACAGCGCTGTCTGTGTATTTTATTTTCAAAATACCACCGCGTAACTTCACAGTGATATCGTCGTTTTTCTTGCAAATTCCATTTGCAACAGCCGCCGCAACAACCGCACAAGCACCAGTTCCGCAAGCAAGCGTTTCGCCACTACCGCGCTCCCAAACTCGCATACTCAAGTTTTTTTCATCTATAATCTCGACAAATTCCGTATTTACCTTTTCCGGAAAAAGTTCGCTGTTCTCAAATTCGGGACCAATTTTCTCGAGGTTCAATGAATTTATATCCTCGCAAAAAACCACGCAATGCGGATTTCCCATGGAAACGCAAGTGATTTTATATTTTTTCTCTCCAAATGTTGCCTCGCGATTAATTATTGTGGGCGCATCCATTTTAGCAGGAATTTTAGATGACTCAAACTCCGCCGGGCCCATATTAACGGTTAAAAGCTCTGCCTTACCATCTTTGTCGAGCACCTCTAATGTTTTTATTCCACTTAAAGTCTCAACAGAGATTCTATTTTTTCTGGCTAAGTTGTTGTCATATAGGTATTTTCCCACACACCGAATACCGTTACCGCACATTTTTCCTTCGCTACCATCAAGATTAAACATTCGCATTTTTGCATCAGCTACGTCCGACGGACAAATCAAAATTATTCCATCGCCGCCCACCCCAAAACGTCTGTCAGACAGCTTTTTACTTAGTTCGTGCGGGTTATCTATAGTCTGCTCAAAACAGTTAAAATAAACATAGTCGTTGCCGCATCCGTGCATTTTTGTAAAAGTTAGTTTCAAAGTATCACTCCGTTATTTTCCATATAAGTGGGACATTTCTTTCTATTATCGGGTTTATTTTTGCATCTGTCTAGTGTAAGCTTTTGCAGGAGTGCCTGCATCAGACGCTAAGGGGGCGCCGCGAGGCGCCGAAGGCCCCGTAATGGCCTTCGGCCAGTCCCAGGCTTATGCCTGGGACTACAACGAAAATAAAAATTTATTTTCGTTGGCCTCGCGGCCCGCGGCTAGCTGCGATTTTGGAGCAAATTCTGTTAAAGCAAAGTCAAGCCAGGCACTCCATTGATGAACATTAATATCGTTCGCTGAATTTTTCCGAGAGCCTCTTGCCGAAGCTTCTGTTGTCAAAGGTAATCAGTTCAACTTTTTGTTTTGCACAAGTCACCTCGACAGCATCACAATCAGACAAATTAAAAACGTTGTTTCCATCGATGTTGAGGAAAATACCGTTATTCTCACGGTCCTCTGCTTTTATAATTACCGGATATTCTTTTGAGAAAATGATTGGTTTAGCAAACATCGCGTGAGGGCAAACCGGGGTCAACAGTACGCAGTCAAGTGTTGGATCGACTATAGGTCCTCCTGCTGACAACGAATATGCCGTAGAGCCGGTAGCCGTCGCAAGAATGGTTCCGTCTGCCCGATAAGAACACACCTCATTCTCATTTAGATATACTGAAAAATCGATTATTTTAGTATGTTCGCCTTTTGAGATGACGGCATCATTGAATGCAGTAAAGGCCTCTTTTTTATTATTTTTATAGACTACCACATCTAAAAGACTTCTTTTTTGCACTCGATATTTACCTTGAACAAGCTGCGCGAGTTTTTCAAGTTCATTACGCTCAAGACCAGCAACAAAACCAAGCCGTCCGAAGTTTACTCCTAAAACTGGTTTAGAAAACTTGGCTGCATGTTTAGCAAAATGAATAATTGTACCGTCGCCGCCGATGACCAACACTACATCGCACGGCGCTATCACCTCGCTAGCACTGCCCTTAAATGTTACCGTTGCCCAGCTCAGCTCGTTTACATATTCTTGACTTGTGAAAATTTCAGTTTCAAGTGCGGTTAATCTTTCGATGACATTGCGAGTGAAGTCAAAAATTCCCGGTTTAATTGGATTTACAAAAACAGCTACTTTCATAAAATTTACTCACCACAAACTACTAATTTAACTCCTCGTGCGAACGGTGTACCAAGTGTTGTACGTCGACCTTGCAACGATTCTCGCCACAATCGGATTTTTCTAAATAAATGAGATACTCAATATTACCTTTTGGGCCCTTCACTGGAGAAAAATCAAGACCTAAAATGTTAAATCCAGCTTCCATCACAAAATCACATATCTCGCTTACTACCGACTCGTGGACTTTTTCATCTCGCACCACGCCGTTTTTACCGACATTCCCGCGACCAGCCTCAAATTGTGGCTTTATCAGACACACTGCTGTTGCGTTTTCTGCCATAAATTTTCTTGCCACCGGAAGTACTAACTTGAGCGAAATAAACGACACATCAACGCTAAAAAAGTCTAATTTATCCGGCACTAAGTTTTCATCAAGGTAACGAATATTAGTGCGTTCTAAGTTTACCACTCTAGAATCGTTGCGCAACTTCCAATCGAGCTGACCATAACCGACATCGACCGCATAAACTTTTTCGGCACCATTTTGCAACATGCAATCCGTAAATCCACCAGTCGAAGCGCCTATATCCATCGTAATTTTTCCATTCAAGTCGATGTTAAACACCTTAATAGCCTTTTCGAGCTTTAGCCCGCCACGACTGACATAAGCAATCGCCGGAGCCTTCACCTCGATACGCACGTCCTCTTTGTACATGGTACCAGGCTTGTCAGATTTTTGATTCTCAACGTAAACCTCGCCTGCCATTATTAAGGTCCGCGCCTTTTCTCGACTTGTTACCAACCCTCGCTCAAAGAGTAGCACATCCAAGCGTTTTTTATTTATCAAGTTGACCAACTCTCCGTGAAATAATTTCTTCCATGCCGCTAGCATCAAGACCTAGTTTGTGTAGTATTGCCTCGACAGAGGCGTGACGAATAAATTGCTCATCAATAGCGGTAATTTCGAAATTACCATTATATTCGGCACAACTCAGCTTATAGCCAAAACTCTCTCCGACTCCGCCTGTGAGCATGCCTTCCTCGAAGAAAAATACATTTTTAAAGTTTCTAGCAATCTCAACAGCGCTATTATCGATGGGTTTAATTTGATTGAGCTTAAGAATACACGTTTTGATGCCTTTTTGTTCAAGGGCTTCTTTTGCAAGGCATGCCTCCGAAAACAGCCTACCGTAAGTGACAATTAAATTCTCACAATTGGAGTCGCCGTACACGTCAAAAGAGTTCTCACTTCCAATAAAGTCCACTGGCCTATAACGCTCGCCACCTCTTGGGTATCTAACTGCAGCCACTCCTTTGGTTTTATACGCGGCCTTGTTTAGCATCGGACTAAGCTCCTCGAAAAAGCACGGTGCAAAGATTGTAACATTCGGAATTGCGTTTAAGAAGGCTACATCGAAGACCCCCTGATGAGTTTCGCCGTCCTCACCGACAATTCCCGCGCGGTCTATTGCCAGCACGACTTTGAGATTTTGCAGAGCTGCGTCGTGAATTATCTGATCGTAACTTCTTTGTAAAAACGTCGAGTACACCACAAAAACCGGAATCATCCCACCGGCGGCTAATCCTCCGGCAAAGGTAACTGCATGTCCTTCTGCGATACCTACATCGAAAAATCGACTTTTAAAGTTTTTGGCAAAGTCAGAAAGGCCAGTTCCCAGCTTCATCGCAGCAGTAATTGCACAAATGCGTTTGTCTTTTTTGGCCATCTGAGAAATTGCCTCACCGAAAACTGACGAGAAATCTCCCGCAGATGCTCCCCTGTTACCGGTTTTTACGTCGAATTTAGGTGTTCCGTGAAAACCTTTCGGATTTTTCTCCGCAAAAGAGTAGCCTTTGCCCTTAGTCGTATTGATATGCACCAAAACTGGACGATCTTTCTCCTTAGCAACTTGCAACACCTTTATAAGCTCTTTGAGGTCATGACCATCGATTGGCCCGTAATACATAAATCCGAGATTCTCAAAGACCGTGTCGTTATAAACCAGCTCTTTGAGCGTCGATGTTGACTTTAAAATTACCTTACGCGTAGCGTCGCCCAAAACTGGAATTTTGTTTAGCATCTTATCAACAGCACTCTTTGTTCGCAAGTAAATACTTCTGGTGCGAATCGTCGATAGATATCCAGCCATCGAGCCGACATTTTGCGAGATTGACATTTTGTTATCGTTAAGAATAACGATAAAATTCTTGCGATACGAACCAGCATTATTTATGCCCTCGTAGGCCAGCCCACCAGAGAGAGCACCGTCGCCGATGACCGCAATTACTTTCCCGTCCTCACCTTGTAAGTGTTTTGCGTTCAAAAGACCAAACGCTGCAGAAATAGACGTACTGCTGTGCCCCGAGCTTACAGGGTCATAAATGCTCTCGTCTCGACGGGGAAAACCAGACAGCCCACCTTCTTTGCGTATCGTATGAAAATTTTCTGCTCGTCCGGTCAAAAGCTTATGCGTGTACGATTGATGTCCAACATCGAAAACAATTTGGTCCCCCGGACACTCAAATACCTTGTGCAACGCCACCGTAAGCTCAACGGTACCTAAATTGGACGCTAGATGTCCTCCATTTTGAGAAACCGTTTCGATAATTTTTTCACGTATTTGTGCGCACAACATTTCAAGCTCACCAAGAGACATTTTTTTTAAGTCTCGCGGCGATTTTATTTTGTTTAAAAGACTTCCTTCTTTTAGCAACTTCATCAAACCTTTTTTTAATATAACTTCATTATATAATAAAACTCCGAGGTGCTCAAACTCAGCAACTACGCTTAGCCAAGTCAATCGCCAAGTTCCTCAAAAAGCTTGTATCCGAACCAAAAACATCGAGTGCAGATATCGCTTGAGAGGTTAAATTTTGCACGGTCTCTACAGCCTTCTCAAGACCCAAGAACGAAACATACGTTACCTTGTTGTTTTCCTTATCGCTACCAGCATTTTTGCCGAGAGCCTCACTTGTCGCGGTTTCATCGAGTATGTCATCCATTATTTGAAATGCAAGACCAAGATTTTTCGCGTAAGTTTCAGCTGCATTTAGTTGGGCCGCACTTGCCCCCGCGGCAATGCAACCAATTTTGGCCGCCGCCACGATGAGAGCGCCTGTTTTTAAGCTGTGCATATGCGTTAGAGAATCTAAATTAACACGCTTGGTTTGCGCCTCTATGTCGATGACCTGACCACCTATCATCCCAAGAACTCCAATGCTGTCTGCTAAATACCGAGCCGCCTCAACAACTCGAGCGGCACCAACTTTGTTAACCGTTTTGTCCGATAAAATCAGCTCAAAAGCCTGCGTGAGAAGCGCATCGCCAGCCAAAAGCGCCATAGCCTCGCCGTTTGCGATGTGATTTGCTGGTTTTCCGCGACGCATAGAGTCGTCGTCCATACAAGGGAGGTCATCGTGAATCAAAGAATATGTATGAACCATTTCTACGGCGCACGCAAATGGTAACGCAAAATTAATATCTCCGCCGCAAACTTTGCAGAACTCCAACGTCAAAACTGGCCTGACACGTTTTCCTCCAGCGATTAGGCTGTACTCCATTGCCTTGATGACAGATTTTTGCGGCACATTTTTTTGAGGTAAACACCTTAATAGTTCGTCATTTATGAGTTGTATGTAGTGCTCAAGTTTAGTCATCATCGGCCTCCGAGGCACTTTCTGTTAAGTTGACATTTGTTAGATTTGTTATTTTTTGTTCGGCCTTGTCGAGGACCTCATAGCAAAACTTGGAGATTTTGGTTCCCTCCTCAAATAGTTTCAAGGATTCGTCGAGCGATTCCGTTCCTTTTTCCAACTTGGAAACGATTTCTTGCAGCCGAGTTAGTTCTGTTTCAAAAGATTTAGTTTTTGCCATCAAAATACCCCTTTATTTTATCTTTTACCGTACACAAAATTTTGCCATCGGTGACCATAACGCCAATTTCGTCGTTTTCTTGCACTTGCGCAAGACGGTTAACCACATTATTTTTCGAATCGACTGCAACGCAATAGCCAGAACTCATTAACTTAAGCGGACTAAGTGCATCGAGCTTTCCAACGGCCAGTAAAAATTTCTCTTTGTCACGCGAGAGTAAATTTTTAAAGCTTAATTTTAACTGATTTAGCAGCACATCAATGACTAATTTTCTGTCGGAGAATAGCTTTTGAGGACTTTGCAAGGCCCCATATTTCGTGAGTTTATCGAGTTGTTGCCTATAATCGTTTACTCGGCAAAGCATTATAGAATTTATATACGAAGCGTAATATTCAACATCAGATAACAGCTTTCTTGCGTCCGGAACGACCAACTCTGCTGCAGCTGATGGCGTTGGCGCGCGAAGGTCTGCAACGAAATCGCAAATAGTAAAGTCGGTCTCGTGTCCTACCGCGGATACAATCGGTATGGAGGACTTTGCTATTTCGCGAGCTAAAGTTTCATCATTAAAGGCCCATAAGTCCTCGATGGAACCTCCACCTCGAGCCACGATTAGGACGTCGCATAAATTGTGCTCATTAAATTTTTTAATCGCACTTACGATTTGACTGGCAGCTCCGTCGCCTTGCACGAGCACCGGTTGAAAAACTATCTCCGCCAATGGAAACCGCCGCTTCATTACATTTTGAATATCCCAAAAAACAGCGCCCGTCTCCGAGGTTATGACGCCAACTTTTTCCGGAAACTTAGGTAAGGCTTTTTTTCGTTGTGGGTCAAAGAGGCCCTCACCTGCTAGCTTGTTTTTGAGCTGCTCAAAGGCTAAGTTTAGCGCCCCCACGCCGTCTGGCTGCATATCCTCGACATAAATTTGATACACTCCAGAGGCCTCATAAACTGCGACTCTGCCGCGCACAATGACCTTCATACCGTTGTCTGGACGAAACTTAAGTCGCCGTGCAAAGCCAGCAAACATAATAGCCTTGACGACGCTTTTTTTATCTTTGAGGGAGAAATAGAGGTGTCCGGACTGATAATGATTCGTAAAGTTTGAAATTTCTCCGGTTAAAAATACGTTTTCAAGGTTTGCATCAGCGTCGAGCAGCGACTTAATGTAAAAATTCAGCTGCGAAACCGTCAACACATTCACTTGCACACAAACTCACCTGCCTTTATCGCCGCTAAAATAGCCACCCCCACTGCATTGTCTGAGGAAAAACGTGGCTCACCGAAAATCGCACCATATTTGTCAGTTAAGCGCTGCTTAATTATAGAGTTCGACATTACGCCACCGGCGAAAAGTACGGGAACCTCACCAAACTCTGCTAAGACTTTTTCGCACATTTTGTCGAGCGTCACGGCCACAAATTCAATGCAAAAGCGAGCAATTTTTTCTGGAGATTGCCTATCTTGTTTCATCTTTATGCAAAGATTTTCCACGCCCGAGAGGCAACAGTCCGCACCTTTTAACGTTGGCGTTATTTTTAAGTTTTCATCGCAACGCAAGGCTAATTTTTCAAGCTCGGCGCCAGCAGGGAAGTTTAATCCAAGCATAACTCCAACCCTATCCACGAGCTGCCCGGCATTGAGGTCAAGCGTTTGCGCAACTATTTTTGTGCCAATTACGTTTTCCTCGCGTGGTACAACTAAAACGGCCTCAGTTGTACCACCAGACACATGAAATGCCACGAAGTTTTGCGTTAAAAGGTCAAGCCTCTTGGCTGAATATAGCGCCGCAACAATGTGTCCTGCCTGATGTGAAAATTTATAGCACGGAATGCCCAGAACGCGCGAAAGAACCCTTCCGAAAGAAACTCCAACGTTAAAGCATGGCATGTATGAGCCCACTTCATCGCGCGGCCGCTCAGATACTCCTATCGCGCTAGGTTTTTCATTAAAATTAATTGCTTCAAACGAATCCGGTATCTGGTTCACATGATGAAACACGGCGTCACTCTGGCGCAGGCCGCGCTCTCCGCTCTTTACCGGCAACAATTTTTTTGACTGTTTGACTGTTCCATCCGAAAAATACTGCGCAACTGACGTTGTATAATTGCTGGTGTCGATGCCCCAAAAACTACTCATTAGAATTCTCCGCACGCCGGCTAACGCTACCCAAAATTCCATTTATAAATGCAGATTCTTTTTCGTCGCCATACTTTTTCGAGAGTTCAACCGCTTCGTTAATTGCAACACTTGTTGGGATTTCATCGCGGTAGAGCATCTCATAAATAGCCAACCGTAAGATAATCAGCGCAATTTTAGAAAGTCTCTCTTTGCCCCACTTTAAAGAAAATTTCGCGATTAACTCATCCAGTTCTGCGGCTTTTTCGAGAACCCCATGAAAATAATCTGAGACAAACTCTGTAAAATCTCCCTGAGAGAATTCCTCCGTTAATAGCTTTATTTCTTTGAGCTCTTCGAGGGAATACCCTGTGAAAATTTGCTCAAATAGTAATAAGAATACCAGTTCTCTTTGTTTTCGTCTGTTCAATCTTTAAACCCTCCTAAAAAAATTCAAAACCCTCTACTAAAAACAAGTAAAGGGTTCAAAAATCCTGGCAAATCCAAAGTTAATGCTGTTTTTAAGGTTCATTACTGTTTTTGAGTCTAATTAAAATTATACCACAAACTCAAAAATATTCAACTTTATTTGGCAGTGCCTTGTTTGAGGCTTGCATGCTTGTTAGTGGCTCTGGCTTGGTTAGTAGCTCTATGCTGGCCGCGAGGCCAAAGAAAATAAATATTTATTTTCTTTGTATCCCAGAATTCAACTTTGTTGAGTTCTGGGATGGCCGAAGGCCCAATTAGGGCCTTCGGCGCCTCGCGGCGCCCTAAGGTTTGATTAAGTCACAGTACTTTATTTTGCCTCAACGATTTTTATTTTATCGGGAGAAATGCCACCTTGGCCGGCGATGATGTCTTTTATTGCGACGGCTAGATTTTCATTTAAGGCCTCGCCGCCACCAACAACGACACTACATTCTTCGTTTTGGATGAATGCCAAGCAATCGGCGACACCTTTGGCTTTTATAAGGCTTTCTATGTTTGCTTCTTGCTCAATGTGCTTTGCGACTTCCGAAGCTTGTTTTATAGCCTCTGCTTTTGCCTCCTCGGAGGCCTTTGAATCTTCTAGCACCTCTTTGATCATTTCAGTCGCCTCATCTCTGGCTTTTTTTCGAGCGCTTTTTGCTTTTGAAAAATATTCTGAAGCATTTTGAGGCTTTTCTTCTTTTTTCTCATTGTTTTTTTCTTTGCCATCTTCACTCGATGGTGTATTGCTCACGAATAAAGCCTCACCGAGTTCTTTTGTAGAGATAATTGAGTTGTCGTCGATGAAATCTTGACCGGATGAAAACTGCCAATTAAGATAAACCGCCGTACCTAATGCCAATACCAATGCTGATAAAATAAGTTGTTTTTTTCCGAAGCCCATAATATTTTTCCTCCTAGTAATTTGATAGATTATTTTGTCACATAAACTCGCTTCGATGTAATATTAAGTGCTGTTTTGATAGCATCCGTAATTTTTTGTTGCACCTCCGGAATATCTCCTCCGTCGCAAACCACCACCACTCCCTTTACAGTTGGTTGAATTTGCGTTACAGATAAAGCGCGCTCCGAACCATCGGCATCTCGAATTGTTATGTACTTTTTCTCACAATCGTCACTCTCCCGTTTTTTACTCATTTGCCCATCGGATGTATCTTCGGTTGCTTCTTTATTTTTCTTTTCTTCGGTTGCGTAAACAGTTTCCTCAGAGTTTTCGAGAGTTACTAAAACCTTGGTATTACCGGCGCCTTTTATGCTCGAAATCAGCTCTTTTAAGTTATTTTCAAGCTGAGAAACATACTCGCAGGTGCTACTAGCGGGACTTGCAGTAACTTTCTTTGTTTTATTTGTCTTAAAAAACTCCGAAATAAATATCAACGCAATTCCTAAAACTCCTACACAGAGTATAATTTTTTTACATTTATCTTTGAGTAAAAACTCATGGATTTTTTTATTTTTCGCATCCGTCATGTTAACTTTCTATTCACTCCCAACGACAACGTCTACTTTCAACTCTAATTTCTTTTTGAGCTCTTTTTTTATGGCATCTTTCTTATTCTCATCACCCTTTGGCAAAAAAACTTCTATCTTTTTAATTGATATGCAATTATCTGGAGTTGTATCCATAATTATGTTAACTTTTTCCGATTTAGTACCGTGCGCCTTTAGAATTTGTTCTATCGTCGGACGTAAATTTTTTTGTGTCGCACTCTTGAGTTGTTCCTCTACGGTACTTTTTAGTTTATCTTGCTCCTTGATAAAATTTTCGGGTTTTTTAGCGTTAAAATTAATATTTTTAAAAGTATTTTTTAAGGGAACAAGTAACGAGCATAACATAAATACACATAGTACTATACGGAAGATTTTCTCCATTTTACCTTGCGGAAAAAGCATCTCAAATAAGGTGCAGATAATCGATACCAAACAAATTGTCATAGACCAAGATTTAATCGCACTCAAGCACTACCACCACCTAAGTTTAAAACAACAACCGTAGAGATTATTAAAATTGTTACTACGCAGAGTATTATTGCCATCAAGGTACTAACAACCTTACCGATGTTCTTAAGTAACGTTGAGACATTACTCAGTTCGAAAATTTCGCCTGCCACCGCACAAAAATTCATTGCAAAAGCCCAAACTATGCACTCAACAACAACTGGCAAAAATATAAAACCAATTGCAATGATAAAAAATGCGCCAACTCCAGACTTTAAAACTTTTACGCACCCTTGCACCGTCAAAAAGGCATCACCGAGAGCTCCTCCAACTATAGGTACAAAGCTGCCAAGAACAAACTTCATAGTTTTGCTGTTGACGCTGTCCATAGCCGAGCCAATTAAAGTCTTGGTGGTTAAAAGGCCAGAAAAAATCGTCATTACAAAGCCCAAAACCCACTTTACAAGCTTTGAAAATAGCTCACACAGGCCGGCGAATTTTAATCTCGGAGAAATCGCACACACAACGCTGACCGTTAAGAAGATATTCAAAAGTGGTATCAAAAAGCTCGATGATAGCTGCGTAATAAAATCTCCTAAAGTGACCATCATCGAGCTAAACGCCACCGAAGATATTGCTTGACCCGATGCGACCATAATACCAACCATGACCGGTATATAACACAGCAAAAATGTCGTTGCGCCCTTGATGATAAAAGCGACTCGCCCGATGAAATCTACGATCGGAGACACAAGAATCATACAAATGCAAAGTGTACTCACAACATCGAGTACCGTTGCTAATGGGCGCTCTCCCAATGAAACTTTAAGCGTCGTAAAGATAGCATTTAAGAGAATAAGTGCCAAAATCATACTGATGGATTTCATTGGTCCAGGGAGTTTCTTTTTGGCGGTTCTAAAAACATTCTCAAGTATTTGCTCGGGATTAATGTCGACAATTTTACCAAAGTCAACCCCGTCAATGCCAAGTCCCTCAAGAGACCTTTGTACATCTTTTGGAAGCTCATCGAAAAGTCTCTGTGCACCGCTATTTTCTAGCTGCTCCTTGTAGACTTCATCCTCATAGTGTTGCTCTTGGGCTAGCGTTATTTTACATGGCAATAACAGTAAAAGCGCAAAAAGCCAAAATAATTTTTTCACATCAACCTCCTAAAAGCCCTGAAACGATTTTTATGACATGCTCAAAAAGTGGCAGCGCCATAGTGATTATCATCACCTTACCGGCAAGCTCTATTTTCGAGGCTAACGCACTTTCGCCTGCATCAGTGCAAGCATCGGAGGCAAACTGAACTAAAAAGCAAACTCCCAGTGTCTTAAAGAGAATTTTGGCATGCTCAAATGAAATTCCACTCGTTGATATAAGTCCGTTTATTTTCTGTATCGATGGAGCTAACTCAGCAAAAATCATAAATAATATAAAAACCCCCGCAATGAGGCTGATAAAAATCGAGTATTCAGGGGTATACTTTTTTATCATCACAGATATGGTCGTTGCGAGCATCGCGACCGCTATTAGTCCCATTAAATTCATAGCTTACAGCCCAAATATAGACTTAATCGTCCGAAAGAGCACTTCAATTTCTTTTACAACCATCATTAGCACTACAATAAGTCCTGCCAAAGTTGTCATCATTGCCTGCTCCTCTCGGCCAGAGCGTATGAGAACTTGGTTGAGTACCGCCACTATTATTCCGATTGCCGCTATTTTAAAAATTAAATCGATGTCCATTATCTTCGCAACAAGGCTCACAAATAAGCCTTTTGTCTTCCTCCATTTCCAAGCTTTAACTTCTTTTCGTGTTTTTTACCTTGCAATCTAGACAAATTTGCGGAGTGCCTATTAGTGCTTTACCTTTTGGTACCGATGTTACCCCAGCAGGGCGGCGAGGCCAAGGAAAATAAATTTTTATTTTCGTTGTGGTCCCAGGCGCAGCCTGGGACTGGCCGAAGGCCCAATTGGGGCCTTCGGCGCCTCGCGGCGCCCGAGTATTGATGTCGCTTTGTAATAAATAATGGCACTCTCGCAATTTGGATTTTTTGCAAAGTCGCTTACAGCAGTATTATCGCAAGGCACATACCAAACGACGAGCCAAGCATTAGGTAAAGTTTACTTTTTTTGTTTTTTTCATCTTGCGCCGCCTCCAATGCTGCACTTACTAAGTTTTTATTCAGTTGACATAACGCAATTTGTCCATCAACATCGGTAGCACCAAGATTGTCTCCAAAGCTGTAAATTAGTTCTTTATCTTGCCGCAATAATCCATAAGTGCTGGGAAGACTTCTTACGGCTTTACTCCACGCCTCTGGAAAAGGAACTTTTTGCGCTAAATCTCTGTAAACCACCGTCAAAAAGGCTTGAAACTCTACACCGTTTTGATATCCCCGCACGACTTCTATTAATGCTCGACGAGCATACCGAATTTCAGTTTCTATGTAATCTATAAAGCTTAAATACTGTTGCAAAAAGCGCACACGTAGGGCTAACTTACGCGATGTTACAACGCCCATGGCTGTCGACGACGTCACTAAAAGTATCGCTCCGACTAATTTTATCAAGCTTATCACCCATTCTATAAACTTCTGAGATTTTTCCGGGTTCATTTTTTCCAGACATAACAGCAACAATATCGAAAGCTTCGGTCTGTAAAAGTTCTTGGCATTGTCGTTTTCTCATAAAATCATTAATATCAGCGGCGTGCACGCTAACCACTAATTTTACTCCGGAGTGACTGGCTTGTTTAACCGCTAAAATGTCCGCCTCTGTACCCAGTTCATCGCAAACAATCACGTCCGGAGAGAGTGTTCTAGTAGCTTGAGTTAGGCCTTCAGCCTTTGGGTAACGGTTGAGTATATCGCAAAAACCTAAATCATTTTGTGCAAGCCCCTCATATGTACCGGAAAACTCATTTCGCTCATCCACAACACTTACTTTTTTCCCACTAAGCGAAAGTTTTCTTGCAATCTCACGCAAAATAGTAGTTTTGCCACTCGCAGGTGCACCGGCCAAAATAATGCCATGAAAGTTGTTTCCTATAGTTGATAAAAGCTCATCTGCAGACGTTTTTATTTGTCGTGCGATTCTAATATTCAAAGTTGATATGTCCCGAATATTTACTATGACATTATTACTTAACACAGCTGTACCGCACAATCCCACTCGATGTCCACCTTTGATGGTTAAAAAGCCATTTTTTATTTCGTCGTCGTAGCTGTATACAGAATTTTCACACATAGCTTTTATACTATCTTTTATATCGTCTCTTGTGGCTAACTTTAGCGGTAAGTTAATATTTCGAGTTAAATTACCATCTTTGCGTAAAAACAAGTAATCGTTGTGACATATAAAAATTATAGGTTTCTCTGCCCGTATACAAATTTCTCTTACATTTTGTTGAATATCTTCCGGCACATTTTTTAAACTAGCGTACAGGTTACAGCTCAAGGAGCGAATAGCCTGCTCATATTTTTCATCCATAGCCTTGTCCTCCTTTGTAATCATCATATGGACAACTCTATGAATTTAGAACTTGCAGCTGCAAAAAAAATAAAGCTAGCACGGTTCATGCTAGCTTTTTCGGATATCTCATTTGTATGTGTTTATCTGTTTTTCTTGATAAAATTAACCAGTTCTTCTACTGTACGTATGTTCTCGATAGCCTCATCGGGTACTTCCATTTCGAACTCATCCTCGATAGACATCATAATATCAACTACATCCAAAGAATCGGCACCCAAGTCCTCGGCGATGTTTGTAGATGGGGTAATGGTGTTTTCGTCGACAGAAAACTGTTCGCTTAGTATTTTTTTAACTTTTTCTAGTGGCATAACTTTTTTTCTCCTTGATACGTGATAGATTTTTTTGAAACATAAATATTTTATGTTAATGTAATGATATTGTTAAACTTGTGGAATATTCATTGACAAAACCGCATTCCTAAGCTATTCTCTAAAATACGTTATTCGATGTATGAAAATCCCCGCTCCAATATTATATAAGAAAAAAATGCTTTGTCAATATTAATTGCAAGCTTATATTAAATGAAGGTACGTTTGATGAAAAAACATTTTGCACTAATTGGACACCCAATTACACATTCAATATCTCCGTTTATCCATGAGCGGCTGTTTGAACTCTCAAAAGTTTCAGCTGAATACAAACTCATAGATATAACTTTAGCGCAGTTGCCTCAATATTTACATGAGCTAAGAAAACTTGATGGTTATAATGTAACAATTCCGTATAAAGAAAAAATTGTGTCATCTATAGACAAACTTTGCGATAAAGCAAAATTATATGGTTGTGTAAATACGGTTAAAAATAGTGACTGTTCTTGTGGCTATAATACAGACGCTTATGGTTTTTTGAAAGCTTTAGAGGTTGACGGAATAAATTTAAGTGGCGATATTACTATACTTGGCTGTGGTGGTGCGGCTAGAGTTTTTTGCTTTGAGGCGGTATTAGCAGGTTGTCGGGTCACTCTTGCAGTTAGAAAGCAAAGTTTGCCGAGAGCGCTTCGGCTCAAAAATGATGTAGAAATAGCTACTGGCAAGGTCGTTAACGTTACTACCTTAGATAATGTATCTCCAAATGTAGACTTGCTAATAAATGCAACACCCGTTGGAATGCATCCTAATTGTGAGCAGATGCCGATTTTATTATCACAACTTGAAAATTGTAAGGCTGTATTCGATGCAATATATAACCCGAATGAAACAATGCTTATCAAACAGGCAAGACGCAATGGTTCTCATGTAGCTTCTGGCTTGTCTATGTTGCTGTATCAAGCTGTTAAAGCACAAGAAATTTGGACTGGAGCAATGTTTGCTCAGGGTGATATCTGTCAGTTAATGGCAGATGCCAAAGAATTTTTGAAGAAGTTTAGGTAACGTTTATGAGTAAGGATAACATAATTTTATGTGGTTTTATGGGCTGCGGAAAGACTACTATCGGGAAGTATTTAGCTACCCTTACAGGAAAAAAGTTTATTGATATGGATGCGGCAATTGAGAAAAAAGCCCGTCTTACTATTAGTGACATATTTGATAAGTATGGAGAAGAGCACTTTCGAATTATCGAAACCGCTTGTGTTGATGAGATATCTAAAAAAACCGGTTGCATAATCGCAACCGGTGGTGGGACTGTTCTAAATTATCAGAATGTTGCAGCGTTAAGACAGTCGGGAAAGCTTTTTCTTTTGGATGTGACGTTTGACTTAGCTTTTCAGCGAATTTCTCAATGTAATGATAGGCCTTTGGTTAGAAAACTCGATAGAATAGAGCTAAAAAACTTATTTGATTTAAGACGAGATAAGTATTTATCGTGTGCAGATTTTATTATAAATGCAAACACCTCGTGTGCTGAGATTGCAGCCAACATTCTTCATATGCAAAAGATGTAGTGTTACTATAGATTTTTTCCCATTTTAAATTCAAACTTTGGATTCTTATATAAATCTTTAAAATATGCTTTAAATAGGCGTTGGCCACGGGTATTGGTTTTAGCAACGGCAAATAGGATTTTTTTATCAATGTGGTTGTTTACGTGTATCCTAATGGCTTCATTAAATAAAAAATAACCAAGCGCTGTTTTTCTAAAATCATTCTTGACATAAAAGGAGCGATATAAGATTGCGTTGCTTGGAGCGCGCAGTCCCGTGAGCCAACCAACGATTTCCTTGTTATCGAAGACAGCGAATTGAGTACATTCATCATCTAAATCAAACTCATTAGCGAACGGAGATAACCCTTTTGGATAATCTATGTTTTCTTTTAATTTTTGGAGTAGTTCTTTATTAATTTCGTTTTTTGAAAAAATTTTAATTTTATCTGGTACCTTAGTTGCGGATGCCACGATTCTTTGAGCAAAGCGGTTGTTTTCAAAAAACTGTTTAGTGTCGATAACGTATACAAAAGTAAGCACTTCAGCTTTAGAAAAGCCTCTTTTAATTAAAAATGATTCTAATAAGTCGATTTTTTCTTGCGAGGTTACGCCTTGTAAGGAAATTTTTTTTATGTTTAGTTCTTTTAACTTAGCTTCTAATGCGTTCAAAAGTGCTGTTCCAGCACCTTTTTTTCGAAAAAGTGGTAGAACAAATAGGCTGTTGATTTGGCATTCATTAAAAGGATTTATTTTTGCAAAAATTGCTCCGCACGGAAGTTTATTAAATTTAGCGCCAAAAGCAATTATATTGGATTCGCTTTCGGTCATAATTTGTTTTAAACAGTGTTGATATCTCTCAATGTTGGAATGATTAAGAGGCTCTACATTAACCATAAATATTCTCCTTCTTTGAGCAAATAATTAATATGATTATTGTATAATTTTTGCTACCTGCGCGCAACATCTGTGTATGCATTTAAATATATTTGGCATGTAATGGCGAGTTTATGCTTTAAATTATATGATTTTAAATATTGTTTGGAAATTAGCACAAAAATAATGTTGATTTATGGAATAAACCATATTGTTTCGGATTAAAAAGAAAATCAAACAAAAAACTTGCATTTTGCAAAATATTAATATATAATATACGCATTGCCATTTTATGAATCTATTTATTTGAAATAATGGTAACAAAATTTACTGAAGATTTATATTTTGTATTATTTATGGGAGGCTTTAAAATATGGATAAAAAAATAACTGTTGCGCAATATGGTTGCGGGAAAATGTCTAAGTACATTATGAGATATGTACATGAGAAAGGTGCAGAAATAGTTGCCGCTTTCGATGTCGATGAAAATGTTATTGGTAAGGATATCGGAGAAATTACTGGCGAAAAACCTTATGGAGTAGTTGTGAAGGACGCAAAAAACGCTGAGAAAATTTTGGCGGCCCTTAAACCAGACGTATGTATCATTACCACTCTCAGCCTTATGAAAGATGTGGAAGAGGCATTTACGATTTGTGCGAAAAGTGGTGTCAATGCAATAAGTACTTGCGAAGAGGCATTTTACCCTGAAAACTCTTCTCCTCAAATCACTATCCAACTGGATAAACTTGCAAAAGAAAATAACTGTACGTTATGTGGTTCAGGATATCAAGATGTTTTTTGGGGTAACCTTATCGCTACAATTGCAGGTTCTACTCATAAGATAACAAAAATTAAAGGTTCATCGAGTTATAATGTTGAAGATTACGGTATTGCTCTTGCCAAGGTGCATGGTGCTGGCCTTGATATCGATACTTTTAATAAGGAAATTGCTTCTGCGGATAATATTTCTGCGGAAGAACGTAATGAATTAATCCAAAAGGGTGAATTTTTGCCATCATATATGTGGAACGTTAATGGTTGGCTCTGTGATAGATTGGGCCTTACGGTTAAAAGTCAAATTCAAAAATGCGTTCCGTGTACACACAAAAAAGACCTTCACTCGGATACTTTGAATATGGATATCCCAGCAGGTAATGCGACAGGAATGTCTGCGATTGTTATCACTGAAACCGAAGAGGGCGTAACTATTGAAAGTGAATGCATTGGTAAGGTATACGCCAAGGATGAGTTCGATAAAAATGACTGGACTATCTTCGGTGAGCCGGATACGACTGTTACCATTAACAGACCCGCAACTGTTGAGTTAACTTGTGCTGCTATTGTGAATCGCCTACCAGAGCTTATTAAGGCTCCTGCAGGGTACATCACCACCGACAAGATGATTACGAATAAGTACAAAGTCAAAGCGCTCAATGAGTATGCCTAAGCACAGATTAAACCAGCTGCTGCCAGCGGCGCCGCGAGGCGCTAGTGGCTCTTTGAGCCACTAGCCATCCTCCGCACAGCTTTTGCTGTGTGGAGGATGTTCGAGAAAACCCACCTTGTGTGTTTTCTCGGCCTCGCGGCCGCGTTGTGCAGCAGCGTTTTTTGTGTACTTCATCCAAAATTACCGCAAAATATCTTACGTGACCAAAAATCACATTGTTGTTTCATTTTCAATTATTTTTATTATAATTTGTGTAATTTAAGTTAATGACTTGAATTTTCTATATTTTGTGTAATCGAGCAAATAAATTAATAGAAACGGACGTAATAATAAACATATACGTAAAGGAGAGTGTATTAACGCAGAAAAACGACACAAAATATAGTATTGATACTTTAAGAAAGGTGTAGTTTGAAATGCTAATAAATGTAAAAAGTGAAATAGGACCGCTCAAGAAAGTTCTTTTACACAGACCTGGTGCAGAGTTATTAAATTTAACTCCAGACACACTTGAAGAGTTGCTCTTTGACGATATTCCATATTTAAAAATTGCAGTGGAGGAGCATGATAGGTTTGCGGAGATTTTGAGAGAGAATGGTACGCAAGTAGTTTATTTAGAAGATTTAGCTGCGGAGACGTTAAGAGACAAAAATGTTCGAGAGTTATTTTTAAGGCAGTTTATAAAAGAAGCTGGGATACACTCAGAGAAATATCAAACATTGCTTTATGAGTTTTTCGATAAGTACAGCGATCCTAAAGCGTTAGTTCTTAAAACTATGCAAGGAGTTAATCGCAACGAGCTAGCTGAGGGGGATTTGGAGCACAAAACTTTAAGTGAACATTTATCTGGGCAAACCGCGTTTATTTGCAATCCTATGCCAAACTTATATTTTACTCGTGATGCCTTTGCTTGCATAGGAAACGGCGTTAGCATAAATCGTATGTGCTACTTGACGCGCCGACGAGAGACAATTTACGGAGAGTTTATATTTAAGTATCACCCTGAATATAAAGACAAGGTGGACATTTATTATAATCGTTATGAGCCATTTCGAATTGAGGGTGGAGACATTTTAAACTTAAGTTCGGAGATTTTAGCGATAGGCATTTCTCAACGGACGCAGGCAGATGCAATTGAAAGTTTAGCGAAAAATATCTTTAACCACGAAAATACCTCAATTAATGAAATCTTAGCCTTCGATATACCAAATAACCGGGCTATGATGCACCTTGACACAGTATTTACACAGGTCGACTACGATAAATTCACCGTTCATAATGGATTGACTCAGGTGCTTAAAGTTTATAAAATTACAAAGGGTCAGACTAAGGATGAATTAAACATTACTGAGATTGACCAGAGTTTGGAAAACATTTTAGCGACAGCCTTGAAAAAAGATAAAGTGCATTTGATTCCATGTGGCGGAGATGACCAAATTGTTGGTGAGCGTGAGCAATGGAATGACGGCTCGAATACTTTGTGCATTAGCCCTGGTAAGGTGGTTGTGTACCAGAGAAACGACGTGACAAATGCAATTTTAAAAGAACATGGCTTAACTGTTTTAGAGATGCCAAGTTCAGAGCTTTCTCGCGGTAGAGGTGGCCCGAGGTGTATGTCTATGCCACTCTATCGAGATGATATTTAAGTGTAGAATTATTTTCAGCGTGCAAAGTTCAGGGTGAGTTTGTCGGTGTGACCTACAGCTCAGCGGCGCCGCGAGGCGCCGAAGGCCCTGAAAGGGCCTTCGGCCAGTCTCAAGCTCAACTTTGTTGAGTTTGAGACTACAAAGAAAATAAATAATAATTTATTTTCTTTGGCCTCGCGGCCGCCGCGGCTGGATTTGAAGAAAGATGTCAAATATGACACGACCCAATCTTGAGTCCGGAGTATATCTATGCCGCTTTATCGAGATGATATTTTAAGTGAAAAATAATTTAACAAAATAAAATTAAATTACATTGTGAGGAGTATAAAACATGGCAGTAAACTTACGAGGAAGAAACTTTTTGAAGCTATTAGACTTTTCGAGCGAGGAAATCCGATATTTAATTGACTTATCGAAGCAATTTAAAAACCTAAAGTTAACTGGTACACCGCATAAATATTTAGCTGGCAAAAATATCGTTTTGCTTTTTGAAAAAACCTCTACACGCACCCGATGCTCTTTTGAGGTAGCTGGATATGACCTTGGGATGGGTGTGACGTATCTTGACCCTGGTAGCTCTCAGATGGGTAAAAAGGAAAGCATCGCCGATACAGCAAGAGTTTTGGGTCGCATTTATGATGGTATTGAGTATCGTGGATTTTCGCAAGAGATAGTGGAGGAGCTTGCTAAATATGCCGGAGTTCCGGTTTGGAATGGTCTAACAGATGAGTTTCATCCGACTCAGATGATTGCAGATTTGCTCACTATAGAGGAGAAGCTCGGTCGTCTCAAGGGAGTTAACTTTACGTACTTTGGAGATGCGCGAAATAATATGGGTAACTCGTTGATGGTTGCATGTGCGAAGATGGGCCTTAACTTTACGGCTTGTGCGCCAAAAGAGTTATTCCCGGATGAGAAACTTGTTAAAATTTGCGAGAAAATTGCAAGTGAAAATAATTGCAAAATTACCTTAACAGAGGATGTTAATAAGGGAGCAAAAAATGCTGATGTTATTTACACGGATATATGGCTCTCTATGGGCGAGCCAGACGAAATGTGGGAGAAGCGCATTAAGTTGCTTACGCCGTACCAGGTAAATAAAAAAGTTATGGACTTGGCAAACAAGGAAGCAATATTTATGCACTGTTTACCGTCTTTCCACGACACCAAGACGACAATCGGTAAAGCAATTAACGAGAAGTTCAAGGTAAACGAGATGGAAGTAACCGACGAGGTTTTTGAGTCGAAGCAATCCGTTGTTTTCGACGAGGCTGAGAATCGTATGCATACCATTAAAGCGGTGATGTATGCAACTTTAATGTAGACGAGGTAAAATGTATGGGTAAGAAACGTATTGTAGTGGCGCTGGGAGGAAATGCTCTTGGTAACAATGTCGAAGAGCAGTTGAACCTTGTAAAAAATACGGCGAGTGCAATTGTTGACTTGACGGAAAAAGATTACGATGTGATTGTTAGTCATGGAAATGGCCCTCAAGTTGGGATGATTAACCTGGCGATGGATGAGTATGCGGCTTCACACAAGAATTCCATCAGTATGCCCTTTCCTGAGTGTAGTGCTATGTGCCAAGGATATATTGGATATCATTTGCAGCAGGCTATTTGCAATGAGTTGAATGCACGGAAAATTGAAAAAAGTGTGGTTTCTGTGGTGACGCAAATAGTTATTGATGAAAATGACCCTGCTTTTAAGAATCCAACAAAACCGATTGGTGGCTTTTACACAAAAGAGAAAGCCGATGAAATTGCAAAAGAAAAAGGATTTACTTTTGCAGAGGATGCTGGTCGTGGTTATCGTAGAGTGGTGCCCTCGCCGATGCCACAAAAAATAGTAGAAATAGACACGATAAATGATTTAGTAAGCGACGGCAATATAGTCGTTGCAGCTGGTGGCGGCGGTATCCCGGTAGTTGTAGAAAATTCTCAGTTTCGTGGTGTATCTGCTGTCATTGACAAGGATAAATCTAGTGCACTTTTGGCTTCGTCGCTCGATGCAGATATTCTCCTTATTTTAACGGCTGTTGACTACGTTTACATTGATTTTAATACGGAAAATCAGCGAGCCCTCGAAAAACTCAGTTATGAAGAAGCTTTAAATTATAGGCAGTCTGGCCACTTTGCAAAAGGTAGCATGTTGCCGAAAATTGAGGCTTGTTTAGAGTTTCTTGAGAAAAAATTTGATGGAACTGCGATTATTACTTCTCTTACCAGAGCGAAAGATGCGCTTGATGGAACAGTTGGTACACGTATTTATAATAAAAATGAGGTGATATCATGACAGCAACTCAAGAGAAAAAAGCACGTTTTAAAATGCCTTCAGCGTACACTGTTTTAATACTTATAATTTTGGCCATTGCGGCGATAAGCTTCGTTATTGTTGACCCGATGATACAAAAAGCAACACTTCCCAATGTAGTAATGGCTCCGGTTCTTGGCTTTGTCGATGCAATTGATGTATCGTTATTTGTACTGGTTCTGGGTGGTTTTTTGGGAGTCATCAATAAAACTGGTGTGCTTTATAAGGGTATTGCGAATATTGTTCAAAGGCTCAACGGTAAGGAACGTTTGCTTATACCTATTTTGATGATTATTTTTTCAGTCGGTGGAACAACATATGGTATGGCGGAGGAGACCATTGCATTTTATAGCTTAATTGTTGCAACTATGATGGCAGCCGGTTTTGACCCGTTAGTTGGGGCAGCGACCATTTTGCTTGGTGCTGGTGCTGGTGTATTGGGTTCAACTATAAATCCATTTTCTATTTCGGTGGCGGTTGATACGGCTAAAGCGGCCGGTGTAGAGGCAAATCAAGGTATTATAATTTTGCTGGGTACAATTCTTTGGTTTACGACTCTTGCCATTTGTATTTGGTTTGTTATGTCCTATGCCAAGAAAGTTCACAATAATCTTGGTGGCTCGATTTTGTCTAAGCAAGAGTTGAGTGATGCTCAAAAGGCATTTGGTGCTGGCGACAAAGAAGAAGATATTACACTTTCTGGTCGCGGAAAATTGGTGTTGAGCCTTTTTGCTTTTTCTTTTGTAGTGATGATTGTAAGCTTGATACCTTGGGAAAGCTTTGGCGTGACTATTTTTAACTCTTGGACCGCAGGATTAACAGGAGAATCTTTTGGTAATTGGTATTTTCGCGAGCTGGCTGCTTGGTTTTTTATAATATCAATAGTGTGCGGTTTGGTATACAGACTAAAAGAGAAAGAAATTGTAGATGCATTTATCGCGGGGGCTGGCGACATGATTGGCGTTGCCTTGGTTATTGCGGTGTCTCGTGGCATATACGTGATAATGCAGGATACAAATTTAAATGAATTTATCCTAACCAATGCTGCTAAAGCTTTAAATGGTATGAATGCGATTCCGTTTACAGTTATGTCGTACATTATTTATATAGGTTTGTCATTCTTGATTCCATCTACTTCCGGTCTTGCAACAAGTTCTATGGGTATTTTTGCACCGCTTGCGCAAAGTCTTAACTTAAATCCAAACGTTATGATAATGATTTTTGCGGCAGCATGTGGGCTTGTAAATTTGATTACTCCTACTAGTGGTGTTGTAATGGGTGGCCTTGCAATCTCGAAGATGGAATATTCTACTTGGGTTAAGTTTGTCCTAAAAGTGGTTGCAACGATTTTTGTAGTCAATATTGTTATCCTGTCCGTAGCGATGCTTCTCCTTAAATAAACTGATTTACTTAAAGTTAAAAACAGATAAAATTTTACCGTTAGCGTGAACATGCTAACGGTTTTTTATTTTCAGAAATTATATCATCAAATGCCGCGGCGCCGCGAGGCGCCGAATGCCAGTTGTGGCATTCGGCCAGTCCAAAGCGCAACAAAGTTGGGCTTTGGACCACAACGAAAATAAATATTTATTTTCGTTGGCCTCGCGGCCGCAGCGGCAACACCAAAAATATCAAGATAGTAGTGATTTTATTTTCCCCACTCATCGATGCTCGCGCGCTGTAATGCTCCAATAATTTTATGCCGAAGGCTTGGATATTGTTTTTCTAGAGCAGTGACTAATTCTTTTGTGGTTTGGCGCTGAGTGTTTCCGTTTGCAGGACAAGTGCTTTTAATCACAGGCATATTTTTGCGCTCCACGAATGCTGTGATTTTATTTTCCTCACAAAAAATAAGCGGACGTATCATATGTATATTTTTTCGCGAGAGATATGTTTTAGGAGAGAAACAGCCGATATTACCACCATTTAGGAGGTTCATGAAAAAAGTCTCGACGCAATCTTCTAAGTTGTGGCCTAACGCAATTTTGTTACAACCGAGTTCTTTAGCTAAATCATGTAACATACCTCGTCTCATTCTGGCGCACAGGCTACAAGGATTGCTTTCCTGACGGGTTTTGAAAATTAAATCGCCAAGTTGCGTTCTTTTAACAACGTATTTAATGTTTAACGTTGAACAAAAATTTTCTAACTCTGAGAAGTCGGTTTGTTCACCGTTAAAGCAAGGGTCGATAGTTATAGCAACTAAATCGAATTTTTTAGGATAGTATTTTTGAATTTGAGACATTGCCCATAAAAGGAATATAGAATCCTTTCCTCCCGATGCGCATATCGCAATTTTGTCTGACTCTTCTATCATATTGTACGTGTCTATTGCGGCTCGGACTTTTCCTATTAAGTTTGACATGGAATATTCGCCTTTCGTTCTTTGTCTTGCGGGGTTATGTTGTTTTCTGGTTGCTCTTGGCTAGCCGCCCGGGCCGCGAGGCCAAAGAAAATAAATTTTTATTTTCTTTGTGGCCCATCATTTAACAAAGTTGAATGATGGGCTGGCGCAAGGCTCCTGCGGAGCCTTGCGCGCCTCGCGGCGGCGATGCGGCTAAGGTTTGCTGTAAGCTTTGAGCAAACCTTAACAAAAGGGAAAGTGGCTTTTGGAGAGTATTAAGTTTAGCTCATAAACATAATATACAATATTCAAAAGGCGCTTGCAAAAAAAAATTACACAAATGCTTGCAATTGGAAAAAGCTTATATTATAATAAAAACATCAAGTGGTGAAAAGTGGAGCAAAGTAGTGCTAAGTGGTGTAAAATAGTGCGCGATTGAAGGGGGAGGGCTTGCTATGTTGATAGGCGAATACCAACATAATATCGATGTAAAAGGCCGTGTTGCGGTGCCATCAAAGTTCCGCGATGACCTCGGTGCGCTTTTTTACATAACAAAAGGGCTCGACAATTGCTTATTCGTTTTGCCGCAAGATGAATGGGATAGGTTGGTCCAGAAAATAAAAACATTACCTATCTCCAAAGCAAGAGGTTTGCAAAGATTTTTCTTCTCGGGTGCCGCAGAGGCAATCCCGGACAAGCAGGGCAGAATTTTGATTCCTCAGCAGCTAAGAGAACACGCGCAACTCGACAAAGAAGTCACTTTTATTGGTACATCCAGCAGGGTGGAAATTTGGAATAGCAAGAAGTGGACAGACTTTAACTCAGAGTTGACCCAGGAAAGTATCGCAGAGGCGATGGACATGCTTGACTTATAAGAAAGGATTGAAACGATGAATTTTTCGCACATACCAGTTTTGCTGTCGGAGGCAATTGATGGCCTTGCCATAAACGGGGCTGGGATTTACATAGATGGTACAGCTGGTGGAGGAAGCCACTCGGAGGCAATCTTAAAGCGATTAACGTCAGGCAAGCTAATTTCAATCGATCAAGATCCGGATGCGATAGCTTTTTTAAAAGAGAAATTATCTAAGTATCAAAACTCAATTTTAGTAGAAGGAAATTTCTCGAACATGGACAAGCTCGCGATAGAATTATCGGTCGAGACAGTTGACGGCGTTCTTTTGGATATCGGAGTTTCGTCGCATCAGTTTGATACGCCAGAAAGAGGTTTTTCTTACCGGTACGATGCCCTATTAGATATGCGGATGAGTCAAGCTGGGGTGAGTGCTGCGGATTTGGTGAACACGTTGTCTTGGCAGGAGCTTGCAAAAATTATTAGTACATACAGTGAAGAAAAATTTGCAAAAAACATTGCACTAAACATCGTAAAGGAGCGGGAACTTTCGCCGATTGAAACTACAGGACGTTTAGCGGATGTGATAAAATCTGCAATACCAGCTAAGTTTAAACGAGATGGAGGCCACCCCGCAAGAAAAACATTTCAGGCGCTGAGAATTGCAGTTAATGCAGAGCTTGATGTGTTAACAAAGGGCTTAGATGCGGCATTTTCGATACTAAAACCAGGTGGAAGATTAGCGGTAATTACTTTTCACTCCCTCGAAGATAGAATCGTTAAAAAGAAAATGGCCAGTTGGTGCGAGGGATGTACTTGCCCGCCGGAGTTCCCAATTTGCGTTTGTAATAAAAAACCTCGAGCAAAGTTAGTTAATAGAAAAGTAATAGAGGCATCGCCTCAAGAAGTTGAAGAAAATCCCAGGAGTAGAAGTGCTAAACTCAGAATTTGTGAAAAATTATAGGTCGATAAAAAGGAGTTGACAAAATGGCTTTAAGTGATAAAAATCTTGCGTATGATATATCTTTGTTTGAAGAAAGAAAAGTAGCCGTAGAGCCGCAGCAACAGGATAATATCGTAAGGTTGCCGAGGAAAAAAACAGGTGCGCGTCAGAATAAAAAGTTAAATCCCATGACGTTATTACTGCCGGTAGTTACTTTTTCGCTTAGTGTTGCCGCCGTCGGGACAATTATTTTTAACCAAGTTCAACTCACTGAAATTACCGAGCAAACAAATGTGCTAACAAAACAACTTGAGGAAAGCGCAAGTGAAGGTACTCAATTGCAGATGAAAATAAAAGAAAAGCTGTCTCCCGGAATGGTTGAGGAATATGCGAAAACTAACCTACAGATGGAGAAAACAAATCCATGTCAGGTAGAGTATATTAGCTTATCTCATGGCGATAAAGCCGAAGTAACTCAAGGAAAATGTAATATATTTGATAAAATTTTAGCGTTTGTGGGCATAAGATAAATTTTAACTAAATAGATATTATTGATAGAGAGTTGAGATGAGGGATGGTCTTGACTCTCATGATGTTTATGGAGGAATGGAAGTTATGGCAAAAGGAACCACCATCAGAATGTGGCGTAGATCGATTTTTGTTTTGGTTGCGCTACTTGTTGTAGGTTTCGGTGTAATTGTTGTTCGGCTAGTACAACTGCAGTTAGTTCAGGGTGCAGCCCTACAGCAGATGGCTACTGAACAGCAACTTAAAGATACAAAAATAAATGCGCAAAGAGGAACAATTTACGATTGCAACATGAAACCATTAGCGCAAAGTGCTACTGTATGGACGGTTGTTTTAGAGTCAGCTTATCTAAAGGATGACCAGGCTCGAGAAAAAGTCGCGGATGGATTATCTAAGATACTCGAGATGGATAAAAATGAAATTTTGGAAAAAGCTAAGAAAAAATCTTATTATGTTGTAATCAAGAGAAAAGTTGAGGGTGATATAAAAGATAAAATTATTGCTTTTCAGAAGGAAAATAAGATAACTACAGGTATTCGCTTAGTTGAGGATTACAAAAGGTATTATCCGTATGGAGATTTTGCATCATGTGTAATCGGATTTACTGGTACGGACAGCCAAGGCCTATCCGGCCTTGAGAGCTATTATAATGAGTATTTAACTGGTCAAGCGGGACGTTTGGTCACAGCGCGAAATGCTAAAGGGACAGACATGCCATTTGACTATGAAAAAATGATTCCGGCGAAAAACGGATATAGCTTAGTTTTAGGTATAGATGAGGTTATCCAACACTTTCTCGAGAAGGGCCTCGAGGAGGGCATCGCTAACCATAAGGTTATGAATCGTGCCGGTGCGATTATGATGAACGTAAATACCGGTGAGATAATCGGGATGGCCGTTAAGGGCGGCTACGACTTGAATAAGCCGTTTGAGATTGCTGATGCAACGGTTAAAGCACAAGTTGAGGCCTTGCCAGAAGAAGAGCGTGCGAAGGCAAAGGCCGAGGCCCTCGAGGCGCAGTGGAGAAACAAGTTAGTCAGCGATACATACATGCCGGGTTCAGTCTATAAGCAAATTACAACGGCAATGGCGTTTGAGGAAAATCTAATTGACGAGAGGACGAACTTTAATTGTACCGGAAGCTTTGTACCTTTCCAGGGAGCTAAGCCGATAAAATGTCATAAGCACGGTGGCCACGGAAGTCAACTTTTTGAGCGTGCTTTTTGTAACTCGTGTAACCCGGCATTTATTCAGATTGGGCAAAAAATTGGTCCAGAGCTTTTCTACAAGTATTATCGGGCTTTTGGTTTGACGCAGAAAACAGGTATTGACCTGCCTGGTGAGGCAAATGGTATTTTCTTTAGTAAAGATGGTAGCATGGGACCTATGGACTTGGCTGTTGCGTCTTTTGGCCAAAACTTTACCATAACGCCAGTTCAGATGGTAACAGCGGCAGCAGCCATTGTAAACGGTGGACATTTAGTTAAGCCTCACGTGGTTAAGCAGATTATCGATAGCGATGGTAACATTGTAAAAAGCTTTGAGCGAGAGGAAAAAAGACAGGTTATTTCGGAACAAACCTCCAAGCGCATATGTAAAATGCTGATGCAAAACGCCATCGATGGTGGTGCGAAGAACGGATATGTTGCGGGATATCGAGTTGGTGGCAAAACTGGAACAACTCAGAAAATAGGTGACAGCGGAGAAGGCGGAATGGATTATATTTCTTCGTTTTGTGGCTTTGCACCGGCAGATAATCCTCAGTATATTTTGCTCATTTATTACGATACGCCAAAGGGGCCGAGCTACTACGGTGCAGCGGTTGCGGCTCCGACCTTCCGACAAGTTATGGAAGACGCGTTACCGTACTTGGGAGTAGAGTGCAAATACACCGATGAAGAAATGGCAAAACTGGATATGCAAGTACCGTTTTTGGTGGGCTCTTCCGTGGAGCAAGCAAAAAATAAAGCCTTAAGTTTACAGCTAAATCCTATTGTATATGGTTCGGGAGATACGGTTATTGCGCAGATTCCGGATGTCTCGACGAAAATGCCAAAGGGTGGCACGATAGTCTTATATACAGACAAGGAAAGTACGGTGAAGAAGGCTGTGGTACCGAGATTTGTAGGGCTTTCGTTGCCAGAGGCTAACAGAGCGGCTTCGGTTGCTAGAGTGAATATTAGCATTAAGGGCGTTTCTCTCTCAAGTGCTGCTTCGGTTTGTGTCAGTCAAAGTATTCCGGAAGGAAAAGAAGTTAGTCCTGGTACGGTTGTAACAATAGAGTTTTCGCAGAAAAAGTCAGAACAGAGTGAATAAATTTTGGTAAGGAACGGTTGTATAAGGTCAGCTCAAATACCAAGGGCGCCGCGAGGCGCCGAAGGCCCCTTCGGGGCCTTCGGCCACACCCTAGCATTCAACGAAGTTGAATGCTAGGGTGCAAAGAAAATAAATATTTATTTTCTTTGGCCTCGCGGCTGGAGCGAAACCGCTAAAAAACAGCATTTTATCGTATGAAAAGCAGCAGTGGTGTGCTATAATAAACAAAGAGTAAAGCTATCAAAAGAGGTGGAAAGTACCATGACAAACGCTTGGATTTTAGTATCGACTTTAATTGCATTTTTAGTCACGTATTTTACGGGTAAATTTTTCATTCCATATCTCCATAAGTTAAAATATGGCCAAACTATTCTCGAGATAGGTCCCTCGTGGCACAAAAATAAGCAAGGAACTCCGACTATGGGTGGATTGATTTTTATCGTTGGAATATGTACAGCACTCATTGTTGCCTTGCCGCTATACTACTTTTCGACGGCACGCAACAACATGAGACTACAGGAGCCGCCGCTCACGACGCTAAAAATAATTGCTGGAGTTTTGATGGCTTCTGCATATGGTGCGGTGGGTTTTTTGGATGACTATATTAAAGTGGTAAAGAAACGCAATTTGGGATTAACGGCTATGCAAAAGCTAGTTATGCAGTTTGTCATAGTGGGTTCATATTTGGCCTCGATGTATTATGCGGAGACGATGCTTGGCGGAACTAACGCAACATCTACGCTCATACCGTTTTTTGGTCGAGTAGACTTAGGTATTTTTTATTGGCCCGTAGCTGCGGTTTTGATTGTTGGCATGGTTAATGCGGTGAACTTAACCGATGGTATTGATGGTTTGTGCACGTCGATTACTTTTTTCGTAACGATATTTTTCATGTTGCTAGCAGGCCTTTTTAGTATGATGAACTTGAGCATAGTAACGGGAGCGCTACTTGGTGGATGTTTTGGATTTTTAATATTTAATATGCATCCGGCAAAGGTTTTTATGGGTGATACTGGTTCGTTGTTTTTAGGTGGCCTGATTTGTGCGATTGCCTTTACGATGGATTTACCAATTTTGTTACCAATACTTGGCGCTATGTACGTAGTGGAGATGTTTTCGGTTATTCTGCAGGTGGCATACTTTAAGTTGACTGGCGGAAAGAGAATTTTCAAAATGAGTCCGTTACACCATCATTTTGAGATGTGTGGGTGGAGCGAGACAAAATTGTGTGTAGTGTTTAATGTTGTGACGATTTTGTTTGGCTTGTTAGCGACTGTTTTGGTAGTTTTTGGGCTATAAAGAATGGAGAAGAGTGCCTTGGCTGTGATGCTACACCGCGGCGCCGCGAGGCGCCGAAGGCCCCGTTCGGGGCCTTCGGCTAGTCCCAAACTCAACGTTGTTGAGCTTGGGACCACAAAGAAAATAAGTAATTATTTTCTTTGGCCTCGCGGCCGCCGCGGCTGGATTTGAAGAAAGATATCATGTTAAGAGTGCTTTTTTATAAGGAGGGGTAAGATGAGTGTTAGTAGAAATGCTGTGGGCCGTGCAAGGGGTGCAACGCAGCGAAGGGTTCCGGCTACGAGAAAACGAGCAAGTATGAATGGGCTCAAACCTATAAGGAAAAAATTCAAAGTTTTTTCGATGCGTTCAGGACTTGACATGCCATTTTTATTTATTAACCTTGCGATACTTGTAATTGGCCTAATTATGCTGTTTTCGGCGTCTTACCCGAATGCATATTACTACAAACATGGCGACAGTTACTATTTTATCCGCAGCCAACTGATTTGGGCCATTGTCGGTGTAGTTGCGATGATTTCCATATCATATTTTGACTATCATCATTTGCATAAATTGGCCGTACCGGTGTTGGGACTGTCGTTTGTCTTACTCGTGGTGGTGCTATTTATGCCAGTTGTCAACGGTGTTCATCGCTGGATCCCTCTAGGTCCAATTGGCTTTCAGGCTTCCGAGATAACAAAATTTGCGATAGTTTTGTCGTTTGCGCACTTTATTTCGTTAAATCTCAAGCGTATGCATACTTTTAAGTATGGAGTGTTGCCATATGGAGTTATCCTTGGTGTGACGGCATTTTTGTTGTACCTTGAGCCGCATATTTCTTGCCTAATAATTGTAGTTTTGCTCGCCGGAGGAATGCTATATATCGGAGGAATAAGGCTTCGTTGGTTTGGATTGGTGCTTGCGATTGCTTTACTTGCGGTGGGTTATGTTGTTTTATTTACGGACAAATTAAGTTACGCAAATGGCCGTGTTCTAGGTTGGTTAGACCCCTTTGCGAACAATCCAGATGTAGACACCTGGCAGACGAAGCAAGGGCTTTATGCGATAGGCTCTGGTGGGCTGATGGGGTTAGGGCTTGGGCAGTCGAGGCAAAAATATCTTTATGTGCCGGAGCCGCAAAATGACTTTATTTTTTCGATTGTTTGTGAAGAGTTAGGTTTTATCGGTGCGCTGGTGATTTTGCTTTTATTTGCGATGTTGATTTGGAGAGGTATTATTATCTCGATGCGAGCCAAGGATAAATTTGGTATGTTGTTGGGCATCGGTTTGACAGCGCAAGTGGGTCTACAGGTAATTTTGAATATATTCGTAGTAACGAACACGATTCCCAATACGGGTATTAGCTTGCCATTTTTTAGCTATGGTGGGACCTCGCTGGTTATGCTGCTTGCACAAATGGGCATAGTTTTGTCAATTTCAAGGACATCTCGGTTGGAAAAGAATTAATTAAGTAGGGTGGTGACTTATGAGAATTATTTTTGCAGGTGGAGGCACGGCGGGGCACATAAATCCCGCATTGGCTGTGGCTGGCTATGTAAAAGAGCAGCAGCCTGATGCCGAAATCTTATATGTAGGTGCGGTCGGCGGAATGGAGGAGCGTCTGGTTAAGCAGGCGGGGATAGAGTTTCGAGGTATAAAAATTTCAGGGTTTAGCCGAAAGTTGACTTTATTGGGCCTTAAGAAAAACGTAACGACTTTAAAGCGCATTATAACTGCAAGTATAGAGTCAAGGAAGATTATCGAGGAGTTTAAGCCGGACATATGTGTCGGGACGGGCGGTTATGTGAGTGGCCCAATTTTGCGAAAGGCAGCTCAAATGGGAATTCCTATAATAATACATGAGCAGAATGCTTTCCCCGGAATTACTACAAAAATGCTTGCACCGAAGGCTGAGTATGTTATGCTGGCGGTGGAGCAGGCAAAAAAATTCTTTGATGAAAAATGTAATATAGTGGTTACCGGCAATCCTGTGCGTCAAGAGGTTATTACAGCTACGCAAGAAGAGGCAAGGACAAAGTTGAAGCTCGACAATCGGCCAGTGGTTTTATCTTTTGGAGGCAGCCTGGGTGCCCGAAAAATTAATGAAGCGGTAATTGACTTGATTACCAAAACGGCCAAGGATGATTCTGTCCAGCACATACACGCTTACGGCCAGTTTGGCCACTGGTTTTTGCCAACCTTGGAGGAGAAAGGCATACGTGTCTCGGAGCACCCAAACTTGGATATTCGCGAGTACATAAATGATATGCAGACTTGCTTGGCGGCCGCAGATTTAGTGATTTGTCGGGCTGGCGCGATAACTTTGAGTGAGTTGCAAGTGCAAGGCAAGGCCTCGGTTTTAATTCCTTCGCCAAATGTAGCAGAAAATCACCAGTATCACAACGCAATGGCTCTTGTAAATAATCGAGCAGCGAGCATCATTGAGGAAAAAGATTTATCCGGTGAGGTGCTGATTGGTAAGGTCAAAGAGCTATTGTCTCAGCCAAGTTTATTGAAAGAGTATCAGCAAAATGCGCGAAAAATGGCTATCTGCGACGCTAACAAAAGAATTTATGATATAATAAAAAAGGTCGTAAGTTAGCTTAAATTCGGTAGAATGTACCTTTGGTAACGCTTGTTTTATTTGTTGCTTAGCGGTCCACCTGGCCGCGCCGCGAGGCGCCGAAGGCC
>JAZQHA010000066.1:0-2330 GCA_045540315.1 Acutalibacteraceae bacterium
ATCAAAACCTAGGGCGCGCCGCGAGGCGCCGAAGGCCCCAAAGGGGCCTTCGGCCACACCCAAACTCAATTTTATTGAGTTTGGGTGCACAAAGAAAATAAATAAACATTTATTTTCTTTGGCCTCGCGGCCGCGATAGCAATGGCAACGGCGAGAAAACATTAAATAGATTCTAATGGGGCACTCCCTTAACGGTACAGCAATAAACAGATAGTTAGAAGGTGATATTTTGGACACGGCAGTCAGTAACGGCGATTTTCTCTGTGATACTCGAAATAATCTTTTAGAGCTTTCCGGCTACGATGAGCTTTTACAACGAGTTTTAATTCGTCTTGGCGTAAAAAAGGGTACTTTTGTTTACGATACAAATCTTGGAAGTCGACTCTATACACTTAAGGTCAGCGACGGGAATCTTGGTGAAAAAGCTTTATCACTTGTTAGAGAGGCTCTTGTTGAGTTACCTGAGGTACTTGTTGAGAATGTTTATCCTACGCTTACAAACAACGGAGAAAACTTAACTTTAAACGTTGTGTTATCGATAAATAATACGCAGAAAGATGTGGTGATAACAATATAATGGAAAACTATGAAGAAATTCTTACGAGAATGAAAACAAAATTTGCTGAACTAAGTGGCATCACGCTTAATGATGACTCCGATGTTGGGATACGAATGAAAGTCTTGGCTGGCGAGATTTTATCCTTGCAAAGCAACGTACAATGGCTAAAAAATCAAATGTTTGCGCAAACGGCTAGCGGTACTCAATTGGAGTATATCGCTGCAGCAAGGGGTATAACTCGAAAACCAGCCACAACCTCAGTTGGTACTCTCACTTTTGGCCGAGACACTGCTCTTAACTACGACGTTGAAATCCCCGCAGGTACAGTTTGTTCCACGAGCGAAGCTGAGCCTATAAGAGTAAAAACGACTCAAACGGCCACATTAACTGCAGGTATGCTCTCCGTGACAGTGCCAGCTCAATCTGAGGGCGGTGGTTCAGCTCAGAACACAGGCATTGGCAGCGTTAAAGTTATGGTTACGCCACCCGCTGCAATAACCTCTGTCACAAACGAAGATGCTTTTACTGGCGGCATAGACGCAGAAAGCGACGAAGAACTTCGCGAGAGAATAATCGAAAGCTACAAGAATATTTCTAATGGAACCAATAGTGCTTTTTATAAAGAGCAGGTTCTCAAACATGATGAAATTTACTCTGCGAGCGTTGTTGCGAAGGAGCGAGGCGTTGGTACGGTTGATATTTACGTTGCAATCAGAGGCGGCGTTCCGGATGACTCAGTGGTTACTCAACTACAAACAGAAATAACGGAACTTCGCGAACTAAACGTTGACGTTCAAGTTAACAAAGCGGATACAATCGAAGTAGCTGTAGGTGTGGATATTTCTGTGAAAGATGGGTACAGCTTTAACGAAATAAAACAGCAATGCATCGACAACATAATTAACTACTTCAACACTCTAAAAATTGGTGAGCCATGTCTAGTTGCTGCCATCGGTAACGCGGTCTATACTGTTCCTGGCGTAGAGAATTATTACATTGTGTCGAGCATAAGCACTGACCGCTATATGTCGGAAACGCAGCTTGCCGTTATCGGTTCTATACAAATTTCTGAGAGGTGAGGTATCTACAATGAGTTCTTCACTTAATTCTATGAAGCAAAAACTTCGACCGCTAGGCTTTTATAATCTCAATGATGGAACTTTGATCGATGCTGAGCTGAGTGCATATGCTGTTGTGTTGGATGAAATCAGTGCTATGTTGGAAGAAATAGAGCGCGAATGTTTTATCAGTACTGCAGAAAGCTATGGTCTTGGCATACGCGAGAGAACTTTTGGTCCAGAGCAGACAAGTAAATCCGCTGATGAGCGAAGAAATGTACTTCTTTATCGCTCATCCATCACAGCTAACGACTTTACAAAAAGTAGCCTAGAAAAGGCTCTAATCTCAGCAGGTTTAGTTGGTACCATAGTTGAGCAGCCGACTAAGAATAAAATCCAGATAAATTGCACAGGTCTTGCGAATGAAAACATAAACAAAACTGAGGCACAAAAAATCGTCGAAGAGTTCTTGCCGGCTCATCTTGAATGTACCTTTAACTTTAATTTTTAAATTGCATACAAGTAAAATTGGAAAGCGCTATACCCCAGGTTCGCTCCGGCCGCGAGGCCAACGAAAATAAATAAAAATTTATTTTCGTTGTGTACAAAAGCCCAACTTTGTTGCGCTTTTGTCTGGCCGAGGGCCCCTACGGGGCCTTCGGCGCCTCGCGGGGCGGCCTGGGGCTTGCTGCTTTTTGTTTATATGGACGAAA
>JAZQHA010000067.1:0-3966 GCA_045540315.1 Acutalibacteraceae bacterium
TGTTATACTATTCCTGAAAGTGAGGTATGAAGATTATGAGCTTTAATCCGGAAACTTATTGGGAAACTGATGGCACTCGTAACGGTAAAAAGATTTTTTGCCCTGCTAATGCCTATGGCGATTGTCCTTATTGTGATCAAGAAGGTAAATGCCGCATTGCTGATCCTATTGAAGAATGTGATGACTTTACATCTTACTTTGAATCTTGGGAAGAATATGATAATATTCCTGATATTCCTGATGTCCCTGATGATGTAGACGAAACAGGATATGACCCTTACCTTGGATGTTATACGGAGGATTGTTAATATGATTGACAAGATTAGAAGTAAATATCAGGCAAAGAATTATGAAGAAATTGAATATGAACTTGAAGAAATTGTTTGTCATAAATGTGATAGACCATACATGGTAGATACTCGTTATCTTAAAACAGTAACAAAGGACGATGAAGATTGGGAAGTCAGAATTTGTCCGTATTGCGGGTTTAAAACTTTGATGTGTATTTAAGTTAGAGAAAATTCTAACTTTTTACGGCTTAGATGTTAAACATCTAAAAATAAACAGGAATTAAAAGAAAAAAGTAGTTGACTTTTTCTATAAGTTGTAGTATACTATAATTGTTCCAAGGGAAGGAGCGAAACGCTTCTGCAAGTCGTGCGCAAGGCGTGTAGAAGAAAAGAACAGGAAGTAGCGGAACCTTGGAAAAGTGGTAGAGACGCCTGCCCACCTTCTTAAAAAAATTTTTAAAAAGTAGTTGACAAACTACAAAATCCGTGCTATAATGAATACGCAATCAAGAGAAGGAAAACTCTTAAAAACCAGAAAGGAAATTAAATTATGTCTATGAACGCTTCTGAAATCAAGTCTGTCGCTCGCACTAACACTGTCGCTCTGCTGTCTGATGTTTTTGAAGCTAATGATGCCGTTCAGTTTGCCGATGCTTCCTGGGCGATCTTGCAGGAAGTCGATGGACAGGAAGTGTGGACGGAAATCACTGTCAAGAGCAAGGCTTATAAGCCGACTAAGGTTTCTCCGGCGTTTGACCCATACGAAGTTGCCGAAGAGTGGAAGGCCGAGAAGGAAATGAAGGCCGCCGAAAAGAAGGCTAAGGAAGAAGAGAAGGCCCGCAAGATTGCGGAAAAGAAGGCAAAGGAAGAGGCGGAGTAATCCGCCTCTTATTTCATTTCCAAAATTTAGATGTTTAACATCTAAATTCAATACTTGACTTTTTCCTAAAATTATACTATACTGTTATTGTCATCAGGGAAGGAACAAGCAAGACAACAAAAACTTCAAAAAAAGTTGAAAAAAACTCTTGACAAGTTCCCAAAACTGTGATATAATAAATACGTAAACAGGACAAGGAAAAGTCCTTAAAACCGGAAAGGATTTATTATGAAGAAGAACACTATGATGGCGCTCGTTTCCTACCTGAACGGCAACACTGTTGACAACATTGCTGAAATCAAGGCTGAACTGGAAGCCGAACTGAATCGTGGAGCGGAGAAGGCACAGAAGAACCGGGAACTGTATGAAAGCGTTAAGCCAATTGTATGGAAGGGCTTCCGCTCTGCTGGCGTCCCTGTTACTGTCTCTGAACTGTTTGAAGAAATCAAGGGCGAACTGCCTGAGGGCTTTGGCAAGTCTAAGGTGCAGTATGCAGTCACTCGTCTATGGATTGGTGAACTTGTCAAGAAGGAAGGCAAGGTTAATGCCTATACCCTTCCGGAACTTGTAGAAGGGGCGTAAGCCCTTTCTTTTTTTTTTTTTTTTTTTTTTTTTTTATAATTTCATTTTAGATGTTTAACATCTAAAAAAATCTAAGAAATAAAAAAATTTTTTCCTGAAAAATACTTGACAAATATTATAAATTATAGTATACTATAACTGTGTCAAGGGGAGAGACACTTCAAGATGGCAAGCGGAAACCAATGTGGCCACAAAGGAAAACAGAAACAAAATCTTGAAAAGACTCATCAAAGAATTAAAAATTGCCCCTTGACAACTTATAAATTCTGTGCTATAATGTAAGAGAACTAAGGGAAGGAAAACCCACCAAACCGGAAAGGAATTAAAAGTATGACTAACACCGCTCTGAACACGAATCTGCGTAACTCTATCCTGCGTGACTTCATGGAATTTGTCGCGGGCAAGTATGAAACAGACACTCTTTCCTGCTCTTCCTCTTCCTTTACTTTCCCTGTTGTTGACGAAGAAGGAAATGAAAAGTTTGCTAAGATTTCAATTTCGATTCCCCGTGGCACGCGCAACGGTAAGGGCGGCTATGATGCTTTTGATGGATACGCCGCCGCGGAAGATTTCAAGCTTGAACAGGAAGAGAAGGCCGCGAAGAAGGCCGCAAGTGAAGCAAAAAAGGAAGCTAAGCGCAAGGCCGACGAAGCTAAGCGCGAAGCAAAGAAGGCCGTAAAGGAACTTAATGAAAAGGGCCTTGATGGTATGATTAAGGAAAGTGCGGAATAACCACACTTTTTTGTTTAGATGTTTAACATCTAAAATAAATGCTTGACAAATAACAGAGGTCAATGTTATAATAAGACTGTAAGAAGGGAGATGACATTATGACTGAAAAAATTAATTGGAAATTTGTTCAAGAAATTTCTGTGGCTGGTATTGCCTCCTGTGAAGAATATGTATCCGAAGATGAAAACTTGGCCGCTTAGTATATAATGATGGATATGAAGAAATTTATGAAATTGTTAAAAAAAATATTGACAAAAACAATATAATATGATATAATAAATATATCAAATGAAGGGAGCCGAAACGATGGGAAAAAGATATGTAACACGCCAATATTTATGGAATACCTTTTACACTTGGGGTGTGTGGGATAAAAAAGAATGTAAATGGATTGTAAATGATAGACTATACAGAAGAAATGTTCTTGAAATTGCCGACAAATTAAACAAAGAAAATAATAAGACTGTATAGGCAGTCTTATAAGATTAGATGTTTAACATCTAAAAACTATTAAAAAAACTTCAAAAAAATATTGACATATATCTGAGATTCTGCTATAATAATAACTGTCAAGAGAAACTGACGACCATCCCTAAGAAATCTTAGGTGGGCTTGCAAGAAAGACAAAGGTTAGCGTCCCAGAGGATGAGCTAACAAGGAGAGGACAGGAAATTTTTTCAAAAACTTTTGAAAAACCTCTTGACAAACTTCAAAACCTATGTTATAATAAAGATGTTCCAAGGAAGAGATAAGGGGACAAGCCCAAAGGATAAGACCAAAGTGCAACCGCGGACGCAGACCTTATCCTTCCTTGTAACAAAAACTTAACAAAAAATGCTTGACATTCTCCACGAAATGTGGTAGAATATAAAAGAACAGAGGAAGGAAAACCTCAACAAACCAGAAAGGAAATTATTATGACTAACGCTTCTCTGAACACTATTTATTCCGTGCTGTCCTCTGTCAATTTTGAGAACAAGGAAACCGTGCTTGCCGAAGTTTACAAGGATCTTCATCGTAACGATGAAGTCAAGGCGAAGAAGGCTCAGGCTTATGATGCTCTACACGACATTATCGTTGGTGCTCTGGATGAAACTCCTGTCACTCTCGCCGAACTTTATGAAAGCATTGCGAACAAGTTGCCTTTTAATGGTACTGGTATGCATGGCAAGGTGCAGTATGCTCTAACGCATCTGTGGCAGGATGAGATTAAGAAGATCCCCGGCAAGCCGAACACCTACTGCCGGGCGTAATACGGGAAAAGAACCGCCGAAAGCGGTTCTATTCTTTTATAAAAATATTTAGATGTTAAACACCTAAATTATTTTCTTGACATTTCAAAATAATATGTTATACTATCTATGAAAGGTGAAGGAAAACACCACAAACCGGAAAGGGCAAAGGCATGAAATCTAACTATAAAATTCGCGCGAAAAAATTCATCCCTGTTATTGATGAAATTATTTATAATCATCATAATAT
>JAZQHA010000068.1:0-24299 GCA_045540315.1 Acutalibacteraceae bacterium
GGTATAAAGAAAAAAGAGTATAAAATAATATAAATAATAGCTTATTTTTATACTTATGTAATGAAGAAAATTACTATAAAAAATATTTGACTTTTTATAGAACTCATGATATAATAAAAACAGAAAATAGGAGGAAGGAGAATGCTTTCTACAACAGTTACAGATCTACAAGAACAAAGAAAATTAAATTTTCGCCGCGGCGATTATAATATTTTGGATTGCGGCATCCGCACAGGGAAAACTTATTGGGCAATAAACAATCTTCGACAATTTACGCGTGATAACCATTTAAATAGAATAATTTTTATGGTTGATACAACCGCGCTAAAAGACCAGCTGCTTGCTGAATATGAGGATTGTTGTGTTGAAGCTGATGATCTTTGGGAACAGTATCCTGGGACATGGGTTTCAGATGTTCCAAACAAAATTGGAGTAATGTGTTATCAGCGCTTGGGGCAGAAGTGTTTAAAAGAAGATTTAGAATGGTTAGAGAACATAGATGTTATTTGTTGGGATGAATGTGATAGCATTTTCGATTTTGCAACTAAAGCATTTGTTCAAGCAAAAAAGACAGATTATGGACGCGGCTCCAATGCGGAAATTTTAGTTTCAATTCAAAAACATTCAACTAAAAAAGAATATATGCCATTGGTTCTTTTAGGCCAATGGGAAAAAATTGTTAATGAAGGCCGCATTATGTGCATCGGCCTCTCAGCTTCTCCTGGGCGCGCATATGCTTATTATAAATCTTTGACTGCGGCCAGTTATCAAGGAAAGTTAGAAGCTAATTATCGCGCAGCTGAAGATATTTATTTTTATAATTTAAAGGAACATTGTATGAAATTTTTACCAATTCCTGGTAAAGGTTATTGGTGCTATTCACCTTTTATTACTTCAAATCAAGCTCTGGTAAGAATTTTAAATGATATAGGATTTAATGCGATTGAAATTCATTCTCCTAATAATAAGGATTATCCATTAACTGCGGAGCAAAAACTCGCTTGGGATATGATTATTACTACAGGTATGGTTCCAGAAGAATATGATTTTGTTATAGTAAATAAAGCTATGGCTCGTGGTATAACTATAACAGATACTCGATTTGATAATGTAATTATTGATTCTTTCTATCAGGAGGATAGAATTCAAGCAGCTCGTCAAACTTTTCCATATCAACGACATTTAAAAACTTTCGCGCCAGAAATTCCGGAAGAATATTTGAACTGTTGGATGCCAGTCGTAAAGTGTCGTGAACTTGCAGCTCAAATGGGTGTTCCAGAATTGGATAAAATGAATAGCGGAAAAATTATGACGTGGAATAGATTAAAGGAATATTTACCGCAGCTTGGATATACAGTACAACAAAAACGTAAGCTTTTGAATGGAAAGCAGCAACAAGCTTATTATATTAGTGGAACTTGGCATGACGCAGAAATTACAGATGCCAATTTTCTCCAGCTCGTGGAGGCGCGCGAAAACGCTTGATTATTTAGTATTCAGCTCGTTAATCATTTGACATCCAGCTTAAATCCAGCTTGTCAATGATTTGATTTCCAGCTTGTTTCCAGCTTCCAGCTTATCACGTTCCAGCTTACGTCCACTTCTTAAATCTGATTCGTGGCCTTCTTTCCCTTCCTTCTGTAAATATTATAGCATAAATTTATACCTAAGTCAAATGATAGGTTTCGCGCGACGCCATGCTACCATATCACCATGCTAAAGTGTTACTATACTACCATGTTAAGGTGCTACTATAGTAGTGCGGTGAAGCGCGTTCGCAGGCGAGGAGTTAGTTAGCGCAAACTAACTGGAGTTAGTAGTGACTAACTTGCGGTGCCCCCGATATTATAACATATGAATGTTAAATTTAGAGTGGGTAAAGTGTTGACTTTTTGTTAAATTTGGCTCCGGTCAGTTTCTTTACATGGAATTTACATTGGCGCCGGACGTTTTATTAATATAGAATTTACATAATAAGCCGGCCAAAAATTTAACGCAGAGTTTACACTCTGCGTTTTTCTACCTGAAGCTCTGCGATTCTTTTCATAATTTTAAAACATTGTACAGTATGCACAATAGGACAGAAGTGGGTAAAGAGGAAAAAGCCAAACGGCATAACAAGAACTTCATGTCTTTCATTCCAAATCGTAATGAAAGAGTTGGCCCAAAAAATGAGCATAAATAGAGAGGACGTAGACCAAATGGCGATTGCAAGACAGATGATGAAATGAAGCATAGTTTTAATCTCCTTTCTTTTTCTGGATATATTATAACATAGATTGGCGTTAAAATGCAACGTATTTTATATGAAGTTTATGTAAAGTTTGCGGCCGGGTGATTTGTTAACATAGATTTAACTTGACTTGACGTGCGTTTTATGGTATTATATATACATCAAAGAGAGGAGATATAAATTATGCGTGAAGTTATTACTTACGTTGCTTATGATGACACTGAGTTTGATAATCGTGAAGAGTGTGAAGAGTATGAGGGTAAAGCTTTTGAACTGTTGAACGAATTTTTTAATGCTTATGATTTTTTTGGAGAAAAAGGTCAATATATTTGGATTTTTTTGAATGAAGTAGAACAGGGTTTACACGCTATTAAATATGCTTTTGATAGATGTGAAAAAATTCGCATAAAGAAAATTATTTCTCATGAAGTTATAGAATTAATTGATTCTTATTTTGGTTATGAAATGCCGCCGAATGAAGTGGGTTTGTATGAATATGATTGGAAAGAATTGGAATGGGTTAAAGTGGGCGAATAGCCCACTTTAATTTTTTGTTAATTCGCGCGCCGGTCACTTTCTTAACACAAAGTTAACGACCATCAAAGATGGTCGTGATTGTCTATTTCACAAGGATAAGAAGTTTCGGTAAATTCATAAGTATCATACCATTCCCATTGTCGTTCACATTTTTGGCACGTGCCTTCATAATACATATATACTTTACCGTCATATTCTTCCATATCTTTAAAGGTAATTTGAAGTTCGGTTCTACAATTCGGGCACTCCATAATTATTCATCCTCCTTAATAATTCCCGTCCCAAACTCATAATCGAACAAATCCCAGTAGATGTTTGCGCCAAAAGTCTCACCGTTCTCGGTAGTAAACTGGTAGGAATAGTCGCCGCAATCCTCAAAGGACACAATATCTTCATCCGTGGTGAGGAAATCCTCAAAGGCAATGCGGGCACGCTTAACGGTAGAATAGGTGCCGAAGTAACTCTGCGGGAAGTAGTTGGAAATGACGATGAAAATAGTCACTGTGAAATCCCCTTTCGTTTCTTTCTATATTTATTATAATCCTATCTGCTGGAAAAGTCAAGTTAAGATTTGGTTAAAGCATAGAAATTATGTTTTATAAAAAATCTGTTATTACAATTAGGACAAAAACAATAGGGATACCGATCACCATAAACTTTCACTTGATCTACATTAAAAGAATACCCGCAGGCACAATCAACTGTAATAATAAACTTCATATTGTAAATTCTCCTTTGCTTTTCTATATCTATTATAATCTTGCTCACGGGCAAAGTCAAGTTAAGATTTGGTTAACTTTTCGCGTCCGGCCCGAAATTTAACATAAACTTAACCCGAAGGGGAAGGGGATTACTCCCCTTCCTTTTCCTTCTTGGCGGCTTCACGCTTCGCCTTGTCCTTGGCGGCCTTTTCCGCACGAGCGGCGGCACGCTCCGCCTTCTTCGCCTGCTTGTCCTCGTAGTCTGCAATCTCGGACGCCATCAGTTCGTCCGCGGTTACGTCCTCACGCTGCTCCGCGACGATGACGCCGACGCGAACATAACGGCGTTCGCCGTTCACGTCCTCAACGATGCAACCATACTGGCGATCGTTGATCTTGTGGAAACCTTCGATGCTGGCGATGTTCAGAGCGTTGAAGATAGCGATGCGGATGTTGGAATCGACGATAGCCTTGGAAATCTTCATAGTTTTTATCCTTTCTGGTGTTTGGGATTTTCCTTTCCCTTTTGTGATTATATTATACTTCCGAATCCAATAAAAGTCAAGTTAAAAGAATGTTAAAACGCGGGCCGGCTACTAAAATTAACGAGGATTTAATCCTCGTTATACATGAATCGGTTGATTGCTTTACGAGCTTTGCGGCGGAGTTCTTTGCGCAGTTTGCGCTGATTCTTGTTGTTGATGATATACTTACGGCAACCTGCGGTCAAATCCCATACGGCGGTGTTGTGTTCCATGCGGCGGTACAGATTGTTTTTCATTTCCTTTTCCCTCCTGACATATATAGTATAGCAGATTTGGAATGTAAAGTCAATAGGTTTACAGAAACTTAACAGAATGGGCTGGGCAAATGTTGAGCGGACGTTAAGTCCGCTCAATCACCATCAGAACCTTGCCAGTTTCGGCAGAGCAAACATCTGCATAGGAGAAATTGTGCTTAACCAAAACTTCGCAAACTTGTTCGGCGATATCATCCATCTGTCCGCAATCGCGGCAACGCAAGGTGTAACCGCCTTCGGTGTAGTAGCAAATTTCAACGTGAGTGCTGTAAGTGTGACGAATGTTGATAGCCATAATCGGTATCCCCTTTCTTTTTTCTATATATATTATACTCCACTATTTGAGAAAAGTCAAGTAAAGATTTTGTTAACTACCGGCCCGGCCCGATTTTTAACATAAAATTAATAGAGGGCTTTCGCCCTCTATTTTACCGCAGGGTGTAGATGTTAGCCTTCCCCTTGGTTTCGGTCTTTACGACTTCATCCGCCAGTTCGTGGAGCAGAATATACTGCACCTTGGCGCTGGTGAAATCTTCGGGGAGCGCATCGGCGCAACGCTCAAAAATTTCCTTGGCGGTGCCGCCATTGGCAACACTCTCACGGATGATGGGCAGAACCTGTGCCATCAGAGTAGAGCGGGCATCCGCACGCTTTGCCTTGGCCTTAGCCTTGGCGGTGTCGCTGGTTTTGCGAGGCTTCGCAATCTGGTCGCGAATCTTGGTCAGAACTTCCACGACTTCGGTGGGATTCTCGATGTCCATGGGAATAGAGTTAATAGCGATGTTCAGAGCGTCAACGCGAGTGATGGTATTCTTCATAGTAGTTTCCTTTCTGGTTTGAAAGCTTTTCCTTGCCTTTTGTGTATTTATTATATCAGATTCTCAACCGCTTGTCAAGTTAAGATTCTGTTATAATCTGGTGGAGAGCGGGAGAATTGAACTCCATCCCTCATGGGACGGCCCTCTTTTGCAAGTGGCCTACGCAATCATCTTTCGATTTACCGCGGTGGCTTCCCTGATGCCACGTTCGCTCCCCTTGATGTATTCATTATATCACGTTTGTGATGTAATGTCAAGTTAATTCTTTGTGAAGTTCCGAGAGAGCGGCTCGTTTTTCCGTGCGCAGGAAGGTATTTAAAGCCGATTACGTCGTTACACTTGCTTCGCTTTCCCCTTGGAACAATAATAGTATAGCAGAAATTGCGGTAAAAGTCAATAGTTTTCTATGTAAATTCCATATTAAACCGCGGCTGGCTAGTTTCTTAACCTATAATTTATATAAGCCGGCCAGTTAGTTTTGACTAACTAACTATTTGTTAAATAAAAAGAAGGGACTTGCGTCCCTTCTTATTAGGCAAGACGATAGGTGTCGCCGCCCTTCTTACGCTCAGTGCGCACAAGTTCAGACTTCATCTCACGAATGAGAATGTTCTGAACCTTCGCGGCGGTAAAGCCCTCAGGCAGTTCAGCACTGGCCTTCGCAAACAGTTCCTTCGCGGTGACATCCGCGGTCAGATGCTTGCGCAGGATAGGCGCAACAGTAGCGATAAGCTCAGCACGAGCCTTCGCGGTGGCTTCCTTTCGCTTCGCGGCGATAGCGTCACGCTTCTCCTGATTGATAGGAGTACGCGCCTTTTCAGAGCGGTTCTGGTAGGTGGTACGCATGGTGATAAGCTTCTCGACGGCCTTCGCAGTAGTTTCATCCTGCTCGGCAGCGGTCATGGTAGCGATAGCAACATTCAGAGCATCAACATAATTCATCTTCATAATCCTTTTTCTCCTTTGGTTTGTAGTGTTGTCCTTCACTTGATATATTTATTATAGCAGACTTCTTGTCGTTTGTCAAGTTAAGATTTTGAGAAGTTGCGCGCTTGCTTTTCGAATCTTTCCTTGCCCTTCAACACATATAGTATAGCAGAATTTTCAGAAAAAGTCAAGTATTTAATTCGTCATTTAACATATTCTTAACATTGCGGGCCGGGCGACTTAACATAAAATTAACAATGGGAAACTCCTTACGGAGTTTCCCAATCAATATCTTTAATAGCATCAATATCAATGTTATCATAATCGATAGCGTTATCATGGTTCCATCGCATAAAGCGTTCTTGTTCGGGCGTAAGCATTATATAATGCTCTGTGCCACCCATTTCGCGGAAACGGTAGCGGGTGCGGTTAATCGTTGTCTCTTTTGGATGGGCAATCATATCGGCGAACTGGTCACGAATTGCGGTGACAGTCACGATATAGGTGATAAGTTCCACCTTGGAAACGTTCTCATTATGGCAAAAGCCATAATTAGTAGTAGCAACGCGAAGGAGATCATCATAGGAACGAGAGGACAGGCGACGCATTTCATTAATCGGATTCAACATATTGGTTTATTCCCCTTTCATTTGATATATTTATTATAGCATGAATTTGGGATGATGTCAAGTTAATTATTTGTAAACTTGTGTTCGTGACGACGATGCCAAATATTACCATCTGATTCATCAATTAAGATGATTTTAACATTGGTGCGGCGGAGACGTTCAATATTAAAACGTAACCACTTCATGCACTCGTGGAAACTGTCAAAGCATATCATATAACTTTCCCGCCGCCTATCGTAAATAATACGCCATCTGTTCATATTTGCAATCTCCTTTCTTTTTCTATATATAGTATATATAAAAGTAAAAATGAAGTCAAGTTAAGTTTATGTTAAATAGCGGGCCGGTTGAAAATTAACATAAAAATAACAAAGAGGGTGATTACTCACCCTCAATCGGCTGGGAGACAAGCGCCTTGAATCCCACCGTGTTAAGGTCTTTTACGACCTTGCGCGCGTTGCGCTTGCGCTCCTTTTCTTTTTCGGCGCGCTCTGCCTTTTCCTTGCGCTTTGCCGCCTTATCGGCGCGGTCGGCAAGCACAAGTTTCCAATCTTCGGCGGCGGCATAACCGTCGAAGGGGATGTAACCACCGTTACCGTCGCGCTCACCGCGAGGGATGCTCACCTTGATAACGGCAAACTTTTCATTGCCTTCACTGTCAACGACAGGCAAGGCGAGTTCGCTTGCGCTAATCGGGAGAATGTCGCTGATGGGATTCACGGCATCAATGATGGTCTGAAGAACCTGATTGCGGATTTCGGTTTCAAGAGATGCTTTGCTCATGGCGTTAGTCCTTTCTGGTTTGTGGTGTTTTCCTTCACCTTCTGGAATTATTATAGCAGATTCAGAGAGTGAGGTCAAGTTAAAGTTTTGTTAATTCCAAAAATCCTTACTTAAATTAATTATTACACATACAAAAAAATACTATAAGAAGCGTGAGAAAAATTAATGACATGAATAATTCCATTCTTCTTTCCTCACTTTCTATAATTATAGCACAATTTTCAGAAAAAGTCAAGTAAAAAGTTTGTTAAATCTCGGGCCGGGCAAACTTAACACGGATTTAATGATCCGTGTTAATATCACAATGATCGTTAAATAAAAGGTTAAATTGGTTAATGTTATTGGAGATAAAATCCAAAGCCCAAGTTAAACGACGAAAATATTGTACGTCATTATCACATTTAGTTAGTAACGCGGTAAGTTCGCTGTGTAATAAAGCACGTTCTTTTCTCATTTCCAAAGTCATTTAATCTTCTCTCCCTTCATAGCATCGCGGCAAATCTGCTTGCCCTCTTTGCGATCGCGCTTCTTGTTCTTCTTCTTCGCGGGTATTACGCTGGGACGATAACCACACCACGTATCACGATTCTGATTCTTTTTCTCCATTTATGTTTCCTCACTTTCTGGATTTATTATAACAGATTTAAGTAGATAAGTCAAGTTAATTTTATGTAAACATTAATGCTTTGTCTTTCATTCGCTTACGAAGATTACCATAAGCTGCAAAATGATTTGCTCGCCAATTACGGCTATCTTTGCGTATAAGTCTTGCGTTAATTACCCACCATTTGCGTTCAGTCAAAATATTCTTTTTAGTCATTTTATTATCTCTCCTTTCTGTATATAGTATACACGATTCGCACGCGGAAGTCAAGTTAAGATTCTGTTAAACGGCGGGCCGGGTGATTGTTAAGATGTGGTTAATTACCACATCTTATCTACCTTGTGCATATCTCAATCGCCACAGAGGATCATAGTCATCATTGTCTACATCGTCGGGAATGTCATCCACCCCGAACTCATCAGTGCCCGCGAAAGTCACCGTGTTATCGTAGTCATCGTAAATAACCTCATCTACGATGAAACGGTCGGCGGCATAAACAACAGTGGCGTCGGAGGGGAGAGTATTTAGAATAGCAACCAGTTCCTTAATAGTCATAATTCATATCTCCTTTGCTTTTGTAATTATAGTATAACAGAAACTGATAAAGAAGTCAAGTTAATTTTATGTTAAGTGGCTGGCCGGGCAATTGTTAAGGAATGGTTAATTACCATTCCTCATCAATTGACCCGCAGACTTCAAACATATCACACCCGCAGTAAGGATCGTAGTTAGTTTCGTCTACGTCATCGGGGATGTAATAATCTTCATCTCCATCATCAAAGTGCATCATATCATTTGCGAAGCACTGGAAAGCGAAAAAGCAAATGCCGTTATCGTTTTTCGCGCAATGCTGGCAATGATAGTTGTTCTTGATACATTCCGCCAGATAATCGTTGATAGCCGTTTCCTGCGCCTTGGTGTAATTCATCATCTTGATGTCCTCCGTTCTTTTTCTATATATAGTATATACTTATTCATACCGAAAGTCAAGTTAATTTTTCATTAATTCAGTTAATGTGTTAAATATAAATTCTTTTTTCTTATCATCTAAATCTAATTCTTTCATTAAACTAATTAAATAGCGCCCTTGATTCAAATAAATTTTTCCAGTAAGAATACCATGCCATACCTGTAAACGAAAATCTTTCATAACATCTTTCATATTTTTCCCTCTCTTTCTGACTTTATTATATCAAATATACGAATAAAAGTCAAGTTAATTTTATGTTAAGCGCGGGCCGGGTGAATGTTAAGGGGAGGTTAATCCTCCCCTTGGCGCAGGCGGCACAGTTCAAACTTAACGTCAGTGTCGCCATTCATTGCGAAGTGCTTAACGCGACCCGCGTTGTCCCTCACCCGCATCATGATGGTGTAGTTGTCTTCGTACTGGTGAATCAGCGTGCGGATGGCATCCCAGTGATTGTTAAGGAAGTTCTCGCGCTCCTGCCGCTTGGCTTCTACCTTGTCCGCGCGGATGTTGGTGGCCGAAGTAATCAGATCGTTAAGCTGCTCGATGGTCAAGTCATTCACATTGATAATTGCCATATTTTTTCTCCTTTTCTTTTTGTATATTTATTATATACTATCTCACATACAAAGTCAAGTTAATTCTGTGTGAACTTTGCGTCCGGCCCAAATTTAACATAAAAATTACGCGAGGCATAAGGCCCCGCGCTTTACACTTCTCCAACATAGCCGACTTATTCCTTTAATATCGCTACCATATTTCAGACAATTTATGAAAATTTTGCGCTCAATTTTAACATCATCTAAACCTTTATGTTCCTCATTGAAAGAGGGGTTACTTGTTAAGAAAGCGTAAACCGTTTCGGCGGTGGCACGGTAGTTTTTGCCATGATTGGAATAGTAGCGGTTAGTTTCCGCAAACGTCTTGTATTCGCTGGTTTGACAGATAGAGCTGCAAGCCATATTCCAAACGCAAATAAATTCAGTTCCGCGAGGGAAGAACCAACGATAACGGGATTTTGTAAGGTAACGCAAAGTTGTATTTAATGCGTTGCGGTCGAAATTGCAATTATAAGCAGCAACAGTGTGACAATCATAACGCGTCATTAACCTGCGAATATAATTGTATGCCTGCATGAAGTCAACAGTCTGGCGCTTGCCGCTTCGAATATCCTGCACGTACTCAGGAATTTTATCACTATAATAAGCGGTTTCCATAAGTTCACGCTCATTGCAGAAAATATCGCGGATTACGAAAGAGCCTTGTTCATAGATATTGCCATAGATGTCCATCAGAACAAAACCGATGTCATAGACTAAAGCACAATCGGTATCGTTAGCGGTTTCGACGTCGAGTAGAAGAATGAAGCGATTGGTCAGATTGATAATCATTTTTTTATTTCCTTTCACTTGATGTATATATTATATACCTGTGGAGGTGAAAAGTCAAGTTAAGAGTTTGTTAATTCGCAGGCCGGGCGAGTTAGTTTAGACTAACTCGTTGTAAAAAGAAAAGCCCTTGCGGGCTTTTCTCACTGCTTTACCGTATAGGTATAAGCAGACTTGCCGTTGTCAATCTTGTTGACCTCATCGGCCCACATTGCGCGCAGAGCGTAGTTGAGCTTGCCCTGCGTGAAATCCTCGGGCCACTCGTTGTCCTCGAAAATCTCCTTGGAGGTCTGCGGCACATCGGTCAGAGCCTTAATCAGTACATCATGCGCGGCATCATAGACCTCACGATTGGCCTGGGCCTTTGCCGCGATACGTTCGTACTCCGCGCGGATGTCCTCAACCACAGTGGACAGGTCGATGGTGTCGTCGTTCTTCACGAAGTAGTTGTACAGAGCGGTCAGAGTATTCTTCTTCATAGTGTTGTGTCCTTTCTGGTTTGGTGGGTTTTCCTTCCCTTTGATGTATTTATTATAGCACTAATCGGCTATAATGTCAAGTTAAGAGTTTGTTAAAGTAATTGGTAGCGGGGGCAGGATTCGAACCTGCGACCTCGTGCTTATGAGGCACGCGAGCTGACCACTGCTCCACCCCGCAATATTAAGTTGTTAAAAGAGGTTTGGCATAACATTCCGTTATCATCCGTCGGCGATTCGAATGAGAATCTTCACCGTGGTTATAGGCCGCAGTTTGTAACCGAACCCTCTCTCTTTCAACATCCTTATTATATCACGATTTCCCAATCTTGTCAAGTTAAGATTTCGTGAAGTGGTGAGCCATCTGAGAATCGAACTCAGGTTCACAGATTAAAGGTCTGTTACTTTACCACTAAGTTAATGGCCCATGTCCTTTCAACATATATAGTATATCAGAAATCGCGCGAAAAGTCAATACTTTGGCGTGTTAAGAAATTGTTAAATCGGCGGCCGGCCTCTTTCTTAACATAAAAATAATGAGCGCGCTAAGAGTGCACCCATATTTTTAACATCTTCGCCTTTTTTTCATAAAGGCGCGCATTTACTTCTCTATTGAATAGCAGTTTTGGGATACTTTCAAATGGGCCGCGATACAATTCGTTATCTATGTTAGGATTACAAATTACAACAGTGCGGAGTGGGGTTTCGAGAGATGTATAGAGTACAGTTTTATAAACATTCATTCAATAACGCCTCCCAAATCAGTAATCATAATATAAATTTTTTCATAATCTTCTGCGTAGCGATACATATCGAAAACACGCAGGCGGAGTTTTTTTACAGGAAGGCTCGCGGGACAATGGGCTATAAATTCACGCATAGCATCAAAATCAAATTGCATTATTCTTACCTCCTTTATGAATATATTATAACATTTAATAATAAAGAAGTCAAGTTAAATATGTGTGAAGTTTTTAGCCGGCGCCGAATTTAACATAAAGTTAACTTGAGTAAGCATTATGCTTACTCAAAGTTAACAATGATTTCATCTTGCCAACGATTGGAATAGGCAAACATTACACTACCTTCATGATCGTCTTTGTCCTTGTGAACAGTAACCCAACAACGAGCTACGTCACTATCGCAAGTTACTGTTATGAAGCGGCCGAAAGCGGTTTCGTAGTCATTACAGACCGCGATATTTTCATTATCATCGATCTGTCCATTCCAATTTTCCATACCATCTACTGGCATATAAACATTCCAATGTACTTGCCAAAACATTTATATCACTCTTCCTTTCTATAACTATTATAACAGAGATTTGGGAGATTGTCAAGTTAATTTTTTATTAACTCTGTTATAGTTTTTAACATAAATTCTTTTTTCTTATCGGGCAAATCAAGTTCTTTTATAATACTAATAAGATATTGGCCTTGCGTTAAATAAATTTTACCAGTGTGAATACCATGCCAAACAGTTAACCGAAAGTCTTTCATTATTTTTTCATTCATGTTTATCCCTCACTTTCTATGACTATTATACATCATTATATCAAACAAGTCAAGTTAAATAATTGTTAAAATGTAGCCCGGCCGCGAATGTTAAGTTTTTGTAAAGTACTTGACTTTGCTACTTATTTTTGTTATACTATATATGTCGAGAGGGCAGAGGTAAGGACGACATTGGTCGAGATTTCGGGAACGAAATCAAAGTTAACAAAAGCTTAACTTGACAAATGCCGCTGAATCTGCTATAATAAATACATCGAAAGGGCAAGGAAAAGCCCCAAAAACCAGAAAGGATTTAGACTATGGCTATGAACATGAATGAGATGAAGGCTACCGCTCGTCAGATGACCATTGCTGCTATCAGGCCCTCCCTGCTGGATAATGATGCTGTGAAGTTCGCCGATGGCTCGTTTGCTATCCTCCAGGAGGTTGACGGTCAGGAAATTTGGTGTGAAGTCACCGTTAAGTCCAAGGCGTGGAAGGACACGAAGGTGTCTAAGGCGTTCGACCCCTTTGAGGCCGCTCAGGAGTGGGAGGCTGAGAAGAAAATCAAGGCAGATAACAAGGCTGCCAAGGAGGCCGAGAAGGCCGCCAAGGTTGCTAAGGCCAAGGCAAAGAAGGAGGAGGCGTAAGCCTCCTTTTCTTTTTCTTAACAATTAGTTAGTTAGCTTAAACTAACTCGCGGCCCGGCTAATTTGTCTATTTTTAGTCATATCAAAATATAAAGAATGTCTTTGCTTTTGTTGTAATTTTATGCTATAATTATTACAGAAAGTGAGGGAAACAATATGAAGCGTACTCGTAATTCTTTGTCTTATCGTTTTAATCATTTTGTTCGTAATATCGAATTAAAAGACATATTTAACATTGTTATCGAATTTATTACGGCATTGGCATTATTTGGCGCGCTGTTTATTCTTCCGCATATTTTGCATTAACTTTATGTTAATGCATTGGCCGGCCGAAAATTTAACATAAAAATAACCGAGCAAGTTAGCTACTCTTGCTCGGTTGGCTTTATGTACGTGCGGGTCGCCACGCCGTCGCAGCACGGTTTTTGCCTTGTAACGGGATTACCTTACGACCGCCATGTCAGGCATTGTCCCTCACTCTAACCCAATGGAATCATTCCCTTCGTTCCTTTCGACATATATATAATAACATAATTTGGGATGGAAGTCAAGTTAAATAATTGTTAAGTTTTGGCCGGGCCAAAATGTAAAGTTCAAGTTAAAAGTTCTGTCAAGCTATAAGGCTTGACAGAACCTGCATCATCTCATCGGGGTGGAAGGCTTCGCCGCCCCAATTATCGCGGTTAGGTTTTTCGTCATCGAACAGGATGCCCTCACCGCACACGTCCCATTTGTTACGACCATAAGCAACGATGTTAACAGCGTCCCACTTGACGGAGTTTAGATGCTTGCGGAGCCACCACAGCTTGGCCGCGGTCACAGCTTCATCATATTCGGGAGTGCTGGATTTGCTCAGCCAGCTAATGATGCCGATTTTGTAACCAGCTCGCTGGAGCTTGTTCAGCTTGCGCGCCAGCGTGTTCATGTTAACCAGCGGAGCAGCCAGCTTATAGGGAGCGGGATCAGAGGCAATCAGCATGTCCAACCAACCCTCTACGCCGTAAAGATTGGCAATAGTACCGTCAAGATCGAACCAGATGTGCTTGCTATCCTTCATTTTTGTTTACTTCCTTTCCTCTTTCTGATACTATTATACACCTGATACCGCCGAAAGTCAAGTTAAGAATATGTTAACTTTCGGGCCGGCTAATTATTTAACAAGAACTTAATTTTGAAATGATTGCAAATTTAATATTAGAATGGTATAATAAATAAAAAACGGTCAAGTTAGTTATAACTAACTTGGCCAGGATTTTATTAACACAAGCGTAACATTAATGTCCGGCTTAAAAATTAACATTTTTATAATAAATGAAATTGGGTTAAGAATTTTTCTTAACCCAATTCTCCGCGCCCTTGCGGGTTTTGAAAACCTTTACGAGGGTTTCGCCATAGGCGGTTATGCGGTAAACCATGAACTCGGTAGCGGAAAACTCAAAGATTTTGTACGTCATTTTGATTACCTCTTTCTCTCATTTCGTTGTACTTATTATATCACAGAACCCGGAATCTGTCAATATCTTTTGTGTTAAGAGTTTGGACTTAGCAGACGCAAGCCAAACATCCTCATAGTCCATGTCCAGCCGAGCGGCCACGGTCTTGCAGGCTTCAAACAGATAGACGTCCTGCTCGTGCTCGTCTAGCGCGTTCCATTCAGTGCCCTCGTCGGCCAGAGTGTTATCTACCAGAGCATCCACCATGCGCTCCACTTCACGACGGGTTTCCGCGTTCATCTCGTACAGGTTCATCATTGTTGTTTCCTCCCTTTCTTTGATGTACTAATTATATCATATCGTTTTAGGAAAGTCAATAGGTTTAATGTAAACATTAGATTAAATTGCGGGCCGGTCTCAAATTTAATATATATTTTACATATTAAAGTATTGACAAACATAATTTTATATGCTATAATATAGACAAGAAGAAAGGAGAGGATAACATGAAGTTGTACGAAGTTAAGTGGTTTAATTACAAAGAACCTTTGACTGGTAACGAAGAAGTTTATACTTCTATTGTCACCGAAGAAGAGTATCAGAAAATGCGTGCAAATTCGAAAATCGCTTTTACTAACATTAAATTAGCTGGGACTTAACAGTCCCAGTTTTTATTATCTATTAATTAGTTAGTTGTAACTAACTGGCTGCCCGGGTCTAAATTTAACATGATAATAACAAAGGGTTCGATTAGAAATCGAACCCGAAGAAATCTTCCGCCATGGTGGCGTTGTAGAGATCGTAATACTTCTTCATCATGGCGTAGGTTTCGCCGTTCTCGTTCATCTTGTACAGTTCGATGGTGGCGACGTCCTCAAGCCCCCACTCGCGGCCTGCCTTTTCAAGCAGTTCCTTTTTATTGAGCATTTCGTCGATAACGATTTCACGGGCGATACCATGCAGATTCTTCATTTTGATTACCTCTCTTTTCTCTCTTTCTGTATATATTATACATCATAGAATAGCAAATGTCAATAGATTTTAGGCAATTTAACATAGAATTAACACGCGCGGGCCGGGTAAATTTTTAACTTCAAATTAACATAAATAAAGGGATTCATTCAAAAATGAATCCTGTCATCATTTCATTGAATTCTGAAAATGAAATCTCATTATTGGGATTAGCCGCATTATAATCCCACCACATGTAAATTTGTTCCTGATTGGTCAAATCTTCCCATGTTTGAAAAGTATTGTGCTTTGTCATTTTAGGATTTCCTTTCTCGTTTGTTTTTGTAATTATTATATCACTAATGAAATAAAATGTCAAGTGATTTTAGGATAATTAACATATAGTTAACTTGCGCGCCCGGTCTAGAAATTAAAATAAAATTAACAAAGCGGTTACGGGAGATAAATCTCCCGTACCGTCCATTCAACACCAGTGCAATTTGTTCTAAAATTGGCCGCGTTCTGTGCCTCTTCGCGCGTGCGATAATAGGAAGAGCCCTGGAAATTGCCGCAATAAATTCGATAAACGATCATAAAATGAAATTCTCCTTTCGTTTCTTACTGGAATTATTATATCATATTGAAAATGAAATGTCAATAGATTTTGGGATAGTTAATAAATAATTAACGCGCGAGATCGGCCGCGATTTTAACTTTAAATTAACAAAGTGGTATGTTACACATACCACTTCAAAATTTCTTCCAATTCCTTAACTCGTTCTTCTTCGATGAAAAAAGTAATCTCAAAATGGTTATCATCAATACAATGATAAGAATACTCGTGAAAGTCCGCGTCGAATAATTCGTCAAACATCGTTTCGTTGGAAGAATTAAGTTCAATAATGTAGCATTTGTTAATCATTTTTCTTACCTCGCTCTCTTACTTTCTGAATATATTATAACATACGAGATTAAAGAAGTCAAGTTAATTAAATGTTAAATTCTGGGCCGGCGCGAAATTTAACATAGAAATAACAAAGGTTGGGATTACTCCCAACCTTCCATGTAACTTACATAACGCAGAGTGACAATAGCATCATCATATATTGTTATGGTGTTATTATCGTCCATTATCGCGGCGACAATATCGCCAACGGTGTAATCCTCTGCGCCTTCCCAAATCCATTCATTTTCATTGTAATCGACGAGGATGAGAACATCATCTTTGATGTCGCTAACTATGAAGGTCTGAGGATAGATTTCTGCGGACGCGCTCACGGTCAGAAGAATAAGCAGGGCGATGATGGTAAAAAACTTTTTCATAGTGATTAGCTCCTTTTCTTTGATGTAATTATCATATCATGTTCACGCGAAGTTGTTAAATAAAAACTGTGTTAAAGTAAGCCAAAGAGTTTCGCTGGAATGGGTGAAAGCATCATCATGCTAAGGAAAACAATCATGCGCCAATTTACTTTGAAGCAATCATTTTCATCGACATCATCGGTGTGAGCAATGCCAAAGAAACAGAATAGACAAGCGACTAATACATAAGGTATCATCAAAAATTTCATTTTATTTCCCTCACTTTCTGAATATATTATAGCATATAGAGTATAAATCGTCAAGTTAAGTTATTGTTAATTCGCGACCCGGCCCAAAAATTAACGCAGACTTAACGTCTGCGCCCTTGGTTGCAACGTTCGTATGCGCTCATTTTCCTATACTCTAAAAATTCTGCTTCGGTGATTTCGATACCATAGGCAACGATTTTACTATGCTTAACGCTGGGTATTTTCTGCGCGATTTTGCAAGCATGAATTATGTTTTTTGCCGCGATTGCAAACTTTATGTCAGTGCCCTTCCCACAACCCGAGTGCCCGCGGTGGCAAGTAATCATGTAGAACTTCATTTGAATTACTCCCTTCATTTTTTGTACTTATTATAACAGATTAGTTGATGGTTGTCAAGTTAAGATTATGTTAATCAATCGGAATACCATTAACTTCACAAAGAACAAGGATTGCAATACCTATGAGAACGATTACCCACCATATTTTCCATTCATTCATTTCGTTTCCCTCACTTTCTGATACTATTATACATTATAGACGCGCGAATGTCAATAGATCTTATGTAAATGTTAGGTTAAATTCGCGGCCGGCCAAAAGCTTAATGGCGGCTTAACAGCCGCCGTTTTATTTGTGTTTTAGAGAAGGCCACAGAAGTGAGCCACAACAGGGGTCAGAAGAAACATTCCGAACATTACCAGCATACGCCAATTCACTTTGTAGCAGCCGTTCTTGTCAGTATCATTCGCATGCATTCCGCCAAAGATTCCAAACAGCCCCATGATGATTACCCAAACAACCAGCAAAAACTTCATTTCTATTCCCTCTCTTTCTATATCCATTATACCATATTGTAGCTTGCTTGTCAAGTTAAGTTTCTGTTAACTTCCGGCCCGGTCGCCGGACACCTTCGCCCTTAGGCGTTGGTGTCCAGCCAGGCCAGCATCTTGGCGCTCGTGGTGGCGAACCGGATGACTCCGCGCTCGTTCAGCTTGGCGAACTTCCGGATGAACCGCTCGAAGGTCTTGGCGTTCATCTTGTAGATGGTAGCCAGCTCGTCGACCATGGTCACGTACCAGAACTCGGAGCTTGCGACCTGCTCGAAGTAGGCCCGGACGCTGCTCTCGAAGTCGTCGGCCAGCTTGCAGTTGGTCAGGCTCGCCTTGGAGCTTTTCACGCTCGCATGGAACTCTGGCACGTCGGAGCCCTCGTTGAAGCGGGTGTTGGCATCCTTGCCAGCGTCCAGCCCGTGCATGGCCTTCGCGACAGCTTCCATGAACTCGCCAGCGTTCAGCCAGTTCTTGCCCCCGTTGATGCTATACTTTGCGCCCTTGCGCGCCGCGTCGTAGATATAGCTCAGATTGACTTTGCCCATAACCTTCATTGTCTTGACCTCCTGTGTTTCATTTTCTGAATACAGTATAGCACATGGAATTGTTAAAAACCAGCATGTTTGTGTTTAGAGTTGGTAAACTTTTATGTGCATACTGTACAAATATCATGCGTTATTCTATACAGATTGCACAAAGTATTATATTCATGTAAAGACAAGTGTACAATATGCACAATCAATTTGTGCAGATTGCCAGTATTATTAACATCGTGTTAAATTGTGCGGCCGCGTGTTAAATTTTATCACTGTTTTCATTGTATTTTCGTTAATTGGTCAATAGTCAAAGATAGTCAAACACGCCGTTAGTGGCTTAACGAAAACTTAACAAAGTTTTCGTTAGTTAGTTTAAACTAACCATTTAGTTAGTTAGTCTAAACTAACTCAATTAGTTTAAACTAATTTGATTAGTTTAGACTAACAAAAGTTAGTTATAACTAACTTCATCACTTTAGCATAGTAAATTGTAAGGTAATAACCTTACCTAACTACTCAAAAGTCAAAGGTCAAAGATAGTCAAATTTTACGCTCGCTTTAGTCTGGTAAAGTGTATACGTGTTAGTATGTTACCATAGTAAAGTACTATGCATTTTACTATGGTAATACGTATACATGTTAGTATAGTAAAGTGCCGCCTGCGGTTAGGTTAGGTAATTATCTAACTAACGCCGCGCTTAATATATCCATAACGTTTTGTGCAATTTGTCAAATAGGTCGCCTATAATCGTTTAAAAATTTGGTAATCAATCCGTTACGGATTGATCTTCAATTTGGAATTGCCTTAAAACGGCGCATTTTTTGCATTAAATCCTGCAATTTTTCGCGCGAATGTTAATTGTTTAATCGTTTCTTTACAAAAAGTGCCTCCGAAAACGTTTTCGTGGCTGATTTTTGCGATTGTTAACGAATTTTTTCCTGCATTTTGTGCAACTTTTTGTGCTGAATTTGCAGGGGAATTTGTGTAAATTTGGTGTTAACAATCTATCTATTAAGTAGGTTTTAGCACTCATTAGATAAGAGTGCTAACAAATGTTAAATAAATATTAAATCGCAAAACCCCTTGCAATTTGCCGGTTTATCTGCTATAATAGTATTAAAGTTAATGAATGTGAGGTGCTTGAAATGTTGAACGCAATGCAGAACGCCTATTGTGAAGAAATGGTTAACTTCTATGGCCGGACTTCCTTCACTCATGAGTATTTGTTTGGATGGCTTGACGGTGACAAGATTATGGCCACATTCATTGAATGGTCGAATTTTTCCCGACTGTTACTCAAGAATGATAAAGCGGCAACGTCAAAAGGTGGCATGCTAAAAATTCGTGTTCGTGCTGATTCTAAAGCGCGTGCAATCCTCAAAAAAACCGCTTTCATCATTGGAAACATTGAAGAATTGGCAAGCGATAAAAAGCATAACAAGGGTGAAAACTTTGAGAGAATAGTAACTGAAAAATTGTGTGGTGAACAATGGCAAAAAGATTCAATTCCCTACTATAAAGCCGGTGACATAGTATACAAGGGTAAAGCAATACAAGTTAAATTTGATGGCGCGGAATTAACAAATGCAAGGACTTATGAGAACACAAAAACCCTGTTAGCATAACAGGGTTTTTATTCATTTTTATGTATGTTTATACAATCGGATAAACAGGGGATTTATCAGATTAAAAATGGGGACAAAAATTCAATTAACCCAGGGCACATTTTTTCTTAACATAATCATAATAAATTTTTTTATTAAATAGGTGTAAAGACCGCGTTGAGATTATGTTAAGAGGTGGGGCGGGTTGGATAAAGGATTTTATTAATTTCTTAACACAAACTTAACATGGCCTGCCCAAATTCCACCAACTTTTAAAATTTTCCAACTTTTTAAAAATTTCACTCAAACACTTGACTTTTCTAATAAAATATGCTAAAATGTAAAATGAAGGAAGTTGTATCTCAACGGAGATGCACAATAAATGAAAAAAAAGTATTCATTAGATTATTCTATTGAAAGAGATATAGACCGATTACATGCCGTAGAAGAAATTCTCGACATACTCGAAACAAACCCCAACCCTAGTGAATTGGAACAAATGGCATCCTACATTTTATATGGTAAGGACGAAGAAGGTAAGAATGCTGTACAGCGTGGTGAAACCACCGACAGTGACAAACGTTATAAGTCCTTCCAAAAGGCCGCCGACAAGTTACATTCTTTAGACGAAATAATTGATAATCCCCTAAGTGACCAACTATCACTTAAAACATTAGATGAACGCTACATTTATACAAAAAAGAAGCCAATAATCGCGCGACCCAAGTACGATAAAAAAACTGGCGCGCTAATTGATCCAGGTGATTCTGATATTCCCGGAATACAAAACCTTTGGGACCGCATCGACTATATTGAGCATGTTGTTGCAATAAATGAGGGGAAAATACCTGATGATGGAACAGTAACCATCTTACAAGATTCTTATCGTTTATACCAATTAAAACATATGTTAATAGACATGCGGCGTCACCAATACTATTTAAAAGATAGCTACAAACCCACTCTCCACTTCGTAGCAATTCAACAACCCCAACCCCAAACCTACAACCTAGATAGTGATGCGGAGTATTGGATGACCTATGACCAATGGGAGCACCGTGTAAACAACTCTTATTTTAATTATTCTAAAAATATAGATGACTATGAATCGAAAGTTACACCCGATGGTATATTTGTAAAATGGATAGTAAGACGTCAAAATTTCGATTGGGAGAATCCAAAGCACATTCGCGCGCTTATTTGTCACTATTCTGATATTTATATGCAGCTATGGGATAAATTGCATAGCTGGGGCCGCACTTTAATTTTTGATTTTGATCGCTACGCCGAAATGGCACAACTATCTCCCGTGCGCGAATACATTTTATTACGAAAAATTGATAAAGCCTCACATTCCACTATTTTGCAAGAGCTACAAGAAAAATTTGATTTAGTATACAATGAAAATCATTTGAGTAATATTTTAAATAAGGAAATACCCGAAAAAATTGCTACCGCCGCAACAAAACACCGTTTAGAAATAGAAACTCCTGATTCTATGAAAAAAGTTTGTTTCCGCTGCAAACGTCTATTACCTAAAAACAAATTATTCTTTGGTGTAAATAATTCACGCAAAGACCATTGGGCTTCTAATTGTAAAGAATGTGAGAGAAAACGTAGAATAGCAAAAGGAGGGCAGACTAGCTATGACAGAAGAAGTAAAGACTCGACGCTGCATGAAATGCAAGCAAGAAAAGCCAATTCATAATTTTCAATATACGCCTTCTAATTTCTTTCCTGCTCATCGTTCTATGATTTGTACTTCTTGTTTAGAAACAATGGTTGATCAATCTAATTTGGGTGAAGTTGATAGGCTTTGCCGCTATTTAGATATTCCATTTGATTTAAATATGTGGACACAACTTTACAAAACACATAAAGATCATACACTTACTGCCTACTTTAATACTTTACTTGATGATCATTATCAAGCTCTACAATGGTCGGATGAGAATGAAAGATGGAGACTCGCACGACAAGAAGGCACGATAGATGATGAAATTAAGGCTCTATCAGAAGCAAAATTAAAAAAATTAAAGAAAACTTGGTCGTCTTCATATACAGAAGAAGAATTAATATTTCTTGAAGAATACTATAATCAAATATTAGCAACACAAAACGTATCTACTCCAATACTACAATCGCGCGCCCGCGATTTATGTGAACTTACTTTGCGCGCGAAAAAAGGTATTCGTGAAGGATTAGATGTTAAAAAAGACATGGATGCAATTGAAAATATTATAAAAACATGTAAATTTGATGCATCCAATGCTAAAAATACTGCTGATTTTGAATCAATAGGTGAACTAATGGTTTATTATGGCAAGAAAGGATGGCATCCGAAATGGCATCAAGAACCTCAAGATTCTATTGATTTTCTTATGCAAAATACACAGAATTATTTGAAGAGATTAGTTATTAATGAAGGCAATTTTGCAGAGCAAGTAGAAAATAAACGTGAGCAATATAATTTAACTGAGCGATTAGAAATAGTAGAAAATGAAGCTGTTGAATTTGATGAAACTGCGGATATTGAATTTGAAGGTGCGGCGGAATTGGAGCGTGATTTGGAATGACTGATAAAGTTGCAATAAAAGATGGTATTCCAATTGAGAAAGGCGTTGTTCTTACTAGAGACTACTTAAATGCGAATCAAGAATTATTTACTAAATACTTAAATTTATGGATACGATCACCTGATTTGCTCCTCGACGAAATTCAAGACCCCGAAGATGCCAAGCACTGGCACTTACAACCATATCAGCGCATAGCTTTGCGCGCGAGTATGAGGTATAGGTATCACTTCTTTACTGCGACCCGCGGAGCATCAAAATCATTCACAACTTATCTAGGAGCATTTTTAAAATGTATGTTACTACCTAATTCTACTATTATTATTGCTTCTGACGTTAAGGGTACTGTTATTAAAACTGCTGAAGCGAAATTTAATGAATTTTTTCGACATTGGCCTATGTTAAAGAATGAGCTTAAAACACGTCAAGATGATGGTAAGCAAGGTACTAAATCAAGTAATAACTACTATGAATTATATTTTAAAAATGGTAGCCAATTAAGTGTCGAATCGAAAGATAACAGTCGTGGATTGCGCGGTACTAATTTGGTTATAGAAGAAGCTGCGCTTGTAGATGAAATTAGCTATAATGAAGTACTTGTGCCACAATTAAACGTAGCACGTAGAGAAGTCGATGGCAGTTTTAATGAAGAAGAGCCAGTTTCTTCTCAAACTTTCATTACTACCGCAAGAGAGCGCACTGTGTTCATTTATGGCAAATTAATTGAGTGTGCAATAAATGAAATATTGAATCCAGATGCCTATTATATCTGGGGTATCAGCTATGAAGTACCCCTTCGATACGGTGTCATCAATAAGCAAATGCTCTTAGATCAACGTGACTCATCAACAGTTAATGAAGAATCATTTGCGCGTAGATTTTTGCGCGAGTATACAGGAATGTATATCAAGAAAGTATTTTAAAGCTGGAAACTCCCAAAGCCTAAGAAGCTAAAACTATCACTCCAAATAGTTAATGCGGCGAAAGCAGAAAAAATTCTTAGGATGATTTTATGGCGAGAGCCTAATAAATTACGAACGGACAATCAGCGACCAATTTAGGAGGAATTAGTAATGGGAAGAAAACAAATATATACAAAAGAAACTTATTATAAAAAATTAATGAATTTATTACCTGAATCTAATTTTACTTTAGATATTTATTCTGGAACTGAAAAACCTTGTGAAATTACATGCAATATTTGTGGTACGCATCATATATTTTCTGAAGCTAATAAAATAGCTAGACGCGCGTCTCGCGGTAATAAAAATGTGTGTAAAAATTGTGAAAATAATGATTGGATATCAAGGCAAAAAGAAGCCAAAAATAAAGCACTATATATGCTTGAAAAAAAGCAAACTATTACTTTAGTAGGAGAAATAAAGTCATGGACTTCAAGAGAAGAAAGTACATGGCATTGTTCAAAATGTAATCATGATTTTAAACGTTCTCCATTTGTTATGTTTTCTCAAAAAAGTTTAACTTGTCCTTGGTGCGAGACTCATCCATTTGAATATTCAAAAGAAATAATTCAAGAAAAAGCTAAAGAGTTATGGGGCAATGAATATACTTTTTTAGATATTGATATTATTAAAAATAAAAATGGTTCTAAACGAGTATTGGTGCAACATAATAAATGTGGTTTTAAATATAGTGTAAGTTTATATAATTTTTTGCATGGACAAGGATGTCCTCGTTGTAAAATAAGCCATGGAGAAAAGAAAGTGAGAGATTATTTGATTAAGCATAATTTCACTTTTCAAGAACAATATTGTATTGAAACAAATAACACATATTT
>JAZQHA010000069.1:0-5449 GCA_045540315.1 Acutalibacteraceae bacterium
AAAAAAACAAAATTGATGAACTGAAAGCCCTGTGTAACAGTGCAGCAAAAAGGCTAGTTGCGTTGGGGTTAGCTTTAGTTACAACCGGAGGATTTGTGGCATGTGCGCAATCGTCAAAAGAACCGCCTAAGGGTAACCAAGAGCATGACCGCATGCCAGATCCCATCGGGCGACCAAACATTATACAGAGATTTGAAGGAGATATAAACAAATATCGCTATACGCTAGACCGATTAAAGGGCTTTGTGGGAAGCGAAGAGGAGCAAGAGCTGTATCGTCAGGCACGAGAGGCACTGGATGAGGCTAGGTCGTGCATGAATGATGCGCAAAAATGTGTCGATGAAGCAAGTGAAATTAATGCCTTGGTGGCTATCGCTACTCGTGGCCCTGGGCGGCTTTCCAAAGCTGATAATATGGCCCTTATTGAGTTGTTTCCGCATGTTCGTGAAACTATGGCAGCCCTGGAGATGCGTAGCAAGCTCATGCTGGGTTCGATAGCGGATGCTATGCGTAAAGTTGCTAAGAACACTGAGCTGTTATGGCAATCGATTCGACCGCGACAAGCGAAACTACTCTCTCCGCCATCACCGTTTTCTGATGACAAAGGGGATGCCTCTGATTTTCCTTTTGTTAAAAAGTAACTAGGATGCATTTTTGTTTTGGAGACTAGTCTGAATTGAGTCAAGTTCATTTTAAAACTTGACAAAATCTTATATTGCGGAAGGTGTTTGCGTTTTTTTGTGCATTATCTTGTTTTTAATTGTAACGCCAAGCCGTGCAAAAAAATACATAATTCACTTGACAAGAATGTGTATATCGAATATAATTCAAGTTAAATATTATAATTTTAGGAGGATGCATTTATGCAAAAAAATAAAATCAATTTATTGAAGGCTATATGTAACAGTGTAGCTAAAAAGTTAGGAGTACTAACGCTAGCCTTTTCGTTGGCTGTTGGTGGTCATGTTGGTGGTCGTGTTGCCAGCGCGCAGCAGGTTCCCTTCTTTGGAACCCTCAAGGAACTCTGGATGAAAGGGGAGCGCAATCTAGTCCGCCAGCTGCTTGATGAATTCGCAGTGAAGACCGCAAGCTCCGTTCTGAGAACACGTGCTAGATGCGAAACTATAGTAGACCTATCTAACAACGTCTTATGGGATTTGCCAGGACTGCGCAGGATGCGTGATACTGCAATACAGAACGGCGAGGGGGAGGATGCAGTGGAATTCTGGGACTTCCTGATTAGTGCTTGGGCGATGGTGCGTAGCCGGCTACACTGGATTGATTATGGGCGCGAACAATCGGGGGCCTTCCGCCAGTGGGTAAACGAAATGGCCTTAGGGGACGAGAGCACGTTACGGCTGGTGGACCAGCTGATGGTTGAGGACAGGCCCCGGCTCTTTGCGCGTTACCAAAATTCAGGCGCTAATTGGGGAAGCAGTGATTGGGTCCGTGAAAATGTGGCTCCGTGGGTTGAGGCTGAGCGACATGCGATATTGACAGAGCTCAACCGAGAACAGGAAGTGGTGCGGCTAGACCTAGACTCAGAGATGTTGTCCGAAGAGGACCGCCAGAGCTTGCAGAGCCGTATTGATGAATGTAGGCGCGTTACGGATAGCCAGGAGGATGGGATTTACCTGCGCTGGGCTGGAGAGGGTCTGGTCAGAACCTACTACCGCCAGATGGCCGAGCTAGGGCGACTAGACGAAGCACGGCAAAGAATGTTCCCTGATAGGGTCAGGGATTTTTATGGTAATCGCGCCCGGCAACACGGGGATGCAGTCGTAGACGCATATCATCTAGTGCCTAGGGAACGAGGCCGAGGGCCATTGGCTTGGCTGTTTGATGTGGTGCACGGCCTTTTTGACCATGTCGGGAACTTGTTCGGGGGTTTTGTCTCTTCAAAGTGATTATCGCAGTGTTGCCGTTGAGGCGACCGCTTGACATTACTTACCCAGTATGCTAAAATCTTATATTGTGGAAGATGTTTGCGCAAATCATCCATGTGGTGGTTTGCGTTGCTTTTCAGTCTGGTTTAGCGCAGATTGGAAATTTTATGTTTAATCTTTGGTTACAAAGTCCAAACTACTTAGTAGCAACGGGCTTTTAACATATAATTTTATATTGAGGAGGTGTAATATGCCAACCTTTAACCAGTTAGTTAGAAAGGGTAGAGAGGTCTCTGAAAAAAAGTATAAAGCTCCTGCACTTTTGAAGGGATGGAACTCAAAAAAGCGTGAAGCTATCGAACAAACATCCCCGCAAAAACGTGGCGTTTGTACTGCTGTTAAGACCGCAACTCCTAAAAAACCTAACTCAGCACTTAGAAAAATCGCAAGGGTTCGTCTCTCGAACGGAATCGAAGTTAGCTCTTATATTCCGGGTGAGGGCCATAACTTGCAAGAGCACAGCGTTGTTCTAATTCGTGGCGGACGTGTAAAAGACCTTCCTGGTGTGCGTTACCACATCGTTAGAGGAACTCTCGATGCGCAAGGCGTTGCTAAGCGTATGCAGGCTCGTTCTAAGTACGGCGCAAAGCGTCCTAAGGCAGGCGCTGCTAAAAAATAGTTGAAAATGACAAATACCTTACTGATGCAACTTGCACAGAGCAATGCAGAAGTGTTTACATATAACGCCTCTGTGTTGGCAAACGGGAGTTTTGTCGCTTTCGAGTACCTATGATATCATTTCTGTGAAGGAGGGAAGAAAAGTGCCAAGAAGAGGTTCAATCGCTAAACGTGATGTTTTAGCAGATCCACTATATAATTCAAAGTTGGTTACACGTCTCATTAATAACGTTATGTACGACGGTAAGCGTGGCGTTTCTCAAAAAATCGTTTACGGTGCATTCGATATTATCCGTGAGAAAACTGGAAAAGAACCGTTGGAAGTCTTTGAGCAGGCTATGGAAAATATTATGCCAGTCCTCGAAGTTAAGGCGCGCCGCGTTGGTGGTGCTACTTACCAAGTTCCGATCGAAGTTCGTCCAGAAAGACGTCAAACTTTAGGACTTCGCTGGTTAACAAATTACTCAAGAGCTAGATCTGAGAAAACTATGAAAGAAAGACTAGCTGGCGAGATTATCGATGCTGTTAACGAAACAGGCGGAGCCGTTAAAAAACGTGAAGATACCCACAAAATGGCTGAGGCCAACAAGGCTTTCGCTCATTACAGATGGTAATTCACAGCTTAAATTTTATATTAAGTTTAAATTCTATTTTTTGAGATTATTTATTAAAAATCTCGAGAAAAATATCTTAAAGAAAGGAGAGAGTTTAAATTTATGGCAAGACAAGTTTCATTGGATTTTACGCGTAATATAGGAATCATGGCACACATCGATGCCGGTAAAACAACTACAACTGAGCGTATCCTGTTCTACACCGGAGTTAACCATAAAATTGGAGAAACTCACGATGGAGCTGCAACCATGGACTGGATGGCTCAAGAGCAGGAAAGAGGTATCACGATTACTTCTGCTGCTACTACGTGCTTCTGGAAGGACCACCGTATTAATATCATCGATACACCTGGTCACGTGGACTTTACTGTTGAAGTTGAGCGTTCTTTGCGTGTTCTAGACGGTTCGGTTACCGTTCTTTGCGCTAAGGGAGGCGTTGAGCCACAATCTGAAACGGTTTGGCGTCAGGCTGATAAGTACGGCGTTCCGAGAATGGTTTACGTTAATAAGATGGACATCATGGGTGCCGACTTCTATAACGTTGTTAAAATGATGAAAGAGCGCCTCAAATGTAACGCTGTTCCAATTCAATTGCCAATCGGCGCTGAGGATACCTTTAAGGGTCTCATTGACTTGGTTGAGATGAAAGCTTATGTTTATTACGATGACTTGGGTAAGGATATTCGTGTCGAGGAAATTCCTGAGGACATGAAAGAACTTGCTGAAAAGTATCATAATGAGTTGCTTGAGCACGTTGCTGAACAAGATGAAGCTCTCTTTGAAAAATATCTTGAGGGTGAGAAATTCACTGAACAAGAAATTAAAGATTGTATTCGTAAGGCAACTTTGGCCAATCAGATGGTTCCAGTTGTTTGTGGTACCTCATACCGCAACAAAGGTGTTCAAAAGTTACTCGATGCTATCGTTGAGTATATGCCTGCTCCAACAGATGTTCCTGCTATTAAAGGTGTAAATCCAAACACTGAGGCTGAAGAAGAACGTCGTTCATCCGATGATGAACCATTTGCAGCTTTGGCCTTCAAAATCGCTACAGACCCATTTGTTGGTAAGTTGTGTTTCTTCCGTGTGTATTCTGGCTCGATTAGTGCTGGTTCCACTGTATATAACTCCACTAAGGACGGTAACGAGCGCTTGGGAAGAATCCTTCAGATGCATGCAAATCACCGCCAAGACATAGATACTGTGTATGCTGGGGATATCGCAGCAGCTGTAGGTCTTAAGAATACAACCACTGGCGATACACTCTGTAACGAAAAAGCTCCTATTATCTTGGAGTCTATGGAGTTCCCAGAGCCTGTTATTAGGGTCGCTATCGAACCTAAAACAAAAGCTGGTCAAGAAAAAATGGGTATCGCTTTGGCTAAGTTAGCTGAAGAGGATCCAACCTTCAAGGCCTACACCGACGAGGAAACTGGTCAAACAATTATCGCCGGAATGGGTGAGCTTCACCTCGAGATTATCGTAGATAGACTTCTAAGAGAGTTTAAGGTTGAAGCAAATGTCGGTAAGCCGCAAGTTGCATATAAGGAGACTATCAGACGTAACGCTGACGTTGACCAAAAGTATGCAAGGCAATCTGGTGGCCGTGGACAATACGGTCATGTTAAGATTAAGATTGAGCCAAACCAAACAAAAGGTTACGAATTTGTTAACGAGATTGTTGGTGGAGCGATTCCGAAAGAGTATATCCCCGCTGTCGATCAGGGTATAAAAGGCGCTATGCTTTCTGGCGTGTTGGCCGGCTATAATGTTGTCGACGTAAAAGTTACACTTTATGATGGTTCGTATCATGAGGTTGACTCGTCTGAAATGGCCTTTAAAATTGCTGGTTCTATGGCATTTAAGGACGCTATGCGCAAGGCTGATCCGGTTCTCCTTGAGCCGATTATGAAGGTTTGCGTAACTGTGCCTGAAGAGTATATGGGCGACGTTATTGGCGACATTAACTCGCGTCGTGGTATGATTCAAGGTATGGAAGCTGTTTCTGGAGCACAAAGAATTAACGCTCAAGTGCCGCTCTCTGAGATGTTTGGTTACGCTACAGATATGCGTTCCAAAACTCAAGGTAGAGGTCAATATACTATGGAACCTAGCCATTACGCTGAAGTTCCTAAGTCGGTTTCGGATAAGATTATTTCCGACAGAACGAAGTCAAATTAGTTGCTTTCTCGGGTGTGCTCTGCTTGCCCTAGGGCGCCGCGAGGCGCCGAAGACCCAAAGAAGTCGGATCGTAGCCATGTCGTTCTGTGA
>JAZQHA010000070.1:0-6813 GCA_045540315.1 Acutalibacteraceae bacterium
GGAGGCGAAAAAGCTAAACGAGCAAGACATGCAAAAGTTCGTCAAAAAGGTTCTTTTGCCAAAGGCCAAAAAGTTAGGCTACGACTTCTCTGAGAAAGACTTGTCGGATTTTGGCAACTCGCACGGGATGGCAAACTTGGACAAACTTTCGCTCGAGGACTTGGAGAACGTAAGCGGTGGTGTGAACAAAGGCCTTTTGAGTGCGATGTTCTCACTGGCTATGTTTATGGGCGTTGGTGCTGGAGTTGGCATGTCGGCTAGTGCGATGATGGATCCTGGAGAAGGTAGCGCTGCACCGGCTGCTGCCGCAAGTCGCCAGTTGGATGAGGGTGCGGTTGACGCTGGTGCAGCAGAGGACGAAGACGCACGTGCCGATTTCGACGTCAATGCTGTGGACTATGTTGGCATGGCTGACAACATGCGGAAGTGGCAAACGGTTGCGCTTGGTGACGTGAACCTGGTTGGGTATGAACAACCGGAGGCGGGGACGGCTGACGGCGTGCAGAATTGGCAAACGGGTACGATGGATGGTATGGCGAAGTTGGAGACTTACAATGAGCACGCAGTCGAGACAGCTACGAAAAACTCTGAACGTTATGAGGAGTTGCTTGAGGAACTGGAAGGAGATGTGGCTACTGCAATCTATGTATCAGACCTTGAACGCAATTTGGCGAAGATGACCGCGGCCGAATTGAAAATGATACAGCGTATTAAGGAGGAAAGGTCGTTCGCGGATGAGTACATCAGCTCTTTGCGTGATTTGACAGATACGACTGCCGTGCGTGGAGACAAGCTACAGCGTGTCTTGGAGGAAGCGATGAAATTGAGGCGTTCGGCTGCGGAGTATGATATGTACGCACAACGTTTTGCAATCCGTGGGTTTGGGCGTAATGTTGATAAGGTGTCTGAGGACATGGAGAAGTACCTACGGGAAGCGGACCAGTGCATGGGGAAAGCTGCTAAAGAGCTGTGGTGTTCTCTGGAGGGGACCATTTTTGCGTGCGACGCGGTTCTGGAGAGAGTTAGGGGGCGAATTCAACGAGTGACCGAACTGAACGCGCTGCTGCAATCGCACATGTACACACTGAATGGTGCTATTGCACGGTTGTCGGCGTTTAGAAATAACTCGGTTATAGCGGAGATACTGAAAAGGCTAGGATATGCGCTTGGTGAATGTGAAGAAGAACGAACGATGAACGAGGCTAGGTTGGCTGCGGCTTCGCTTGAAGAGAGCGCGGCTGAAGATGAGTTGAGACGAGCGGAGGCTGAGATGAGAGGGGTGGCGACTACGGTGGCACACGCCGACGCGGAGGTGCTAGGGGAACATATTACAGAATTGAAATCGGCCCTTAGTACCATGCAGGATGGTGAGGAGAGAGACCGTGCTCAGTTGACTCTTGATCTACTTCAGTGCGAGTTGAAACGGTCACCGGCTGTAGTGGCGCGAGCCACGTTAGAGATGCTGCGCACGCACGCTGCACGGTTGCAAGATCAGATGAATGCCGCAGATGCGGATGAAGGTGCAGCGTGGAACAGTAGGCCGATTGGCCTGGCTCAAGCGACTATGGAAACGCTTCAGGTTGAATTAACTGGTCCGCAGTACGAGGAAGCTTCTATCCAGGCTCAAATGTTTGAAATTAAACGCCGCCTAACATACCTAACCAGAAAAGAACTAAGCACGATTACGAATATCAAAGGTAAAAACAGAAATATAAGTATGTGGTCTATTGATAGCTTGGTCGCTAGTGGGTTGGCCGACCGTGCGGAGTCTGAATCTATGATGCGGGATATGCTGGTGGATGCGGCGGACTGCTTGCGAGCGGTGACGAGACGTGACGCGAACGCGGACGCTGCGACTGAACGGGAGGTCGCGTCATGTTATAACGCAGCGGACTATATGTGGGACATGGCGCACCAACGTATGGCCTCTGCTTCTGAGTTACCATATGATTCTTGGGAGAGGAACGCTGAAGCGGTCCGTCACTGCAGTGAAGTTTTGACGAATGTAAATCTACTCGAACAAGACTTGCACCTACGAAGTGAACAGCTGCAATTGCATATAGACGCGCTGGATGATGCTTTTGAGCAGTTGTCACAGTTTAGTAACAACCCTGCTGTCGCAGAGTTTATAGCTTCATTGACGACTGAGCGCGCGACCGTTGAACAACAACTACATGAGAACCAGGCCAAGTTGGAACAAATCCCGGATGAATGCAAAAAGACTGAGGATACGCTGGAGCAAGCCTGGCAGATATTGATTGATACTCCGGGAGTGATACAGCAATCTGCAAATGAAATCCTGAAACAATACGATGATATGTTAGAAGCGGAATGGGGAGACGCGACTACGTATGAAGAAAACGGTCTGGCTCAGCGGAAGCTTGAGCAGAGTCGAACCAGGTTGGGTGAGGTTAAGCCTATGATGCTACAAGCCGGGATTGATAGTCTGAGAAAATACGGTGAGAAATTGTCTAACGCTCTTCGTATGCGAGGTGAGGATGAAGATGTCAGCATGCTCCATAGGTTGGCTGATCTGACTCAGAAGGAGATGGAAAGGCTTCAGGCTGAATTAGATAATCCGCAAACCAAAGGAGTTTCTATCGCGGCTAAAATACCTGGAATTAAACGCGAACTGAAGAAACTGACCAGAAAGGAAAAAGACACGATTCGGCGTATCGGACTGAGAGAAAAAGAGAGCAAGTATGCCGCTGACCGTGTTAGTGACTATAAAGTCGACAGGCGTACGCGCCTTGATTATGTGCGGAGCGAGCTTAATGGTGCACTGGTTGATTTGTGGTGCGGGGCGCCATATGTCCGACGCTGGGGTGATCGTGCTAATAAGTGGAAAGATAAAACTTATGTTGATCCTTATGGATTTGACAAAGAGAAAGATTACTGGCAATCAGCGCGTGAGAAAGTGGCTAATGCTTCTAAGTTTCCGTATTCTTCTTGGAAGATTAGCTGTGATGTTGTCCGTGCTTGCGAGAAAGTACGGAACAGTGTACGTCAACGCGCGCAAGACTTGGAGCAACTGAGCGAAGTGCAAAGATTACATATAAACATGTTGAATGAGGCTATTGAGCAGCTGTCACCGATTAAGGAAAAACCTGACGTTGCGGAGTTGATAGCTTCGCTGGAGACTGAGTGTGCGAACATTAAACAAACACAGCTAGAGACCCAGAATAAGCTGAAGAAAGTACCGGATGAATTGAGACAGGCTGAGGATGAGCTGCAACAGGCTGTGGCTGAGTTGAAAAAGTATCCAAGAGAGCAGCGACAAGTCGCAACTGAAATGTGGCGAGGACAAGTTAAGAAGTTGCGATCTGACCTTAGGGGGAAAGATAGAGACACGGCTCAGTGTGCGCTTGCTCTGACTCAGTTTGAGTCGGAAGAGTTTGTGGCTATGACGCTACAAGCCGGAATTAAAACGCTGAACGAACACATTGAGAAGTTGGAAACTGACCTTCGTTTCTCACGTAAGGAGGAAGATAAAGGTGTGATCCGTAGCGTGATTGACCTGACGCATGAGGAGTTGGACGAACTTCAGGCTGAATTGGATGCTCTGCAGATCGAAGGGACCTCTATCCAGGCTCAAATGTTTGGAATTAAACGCAACCTAGCGCAACTGATCCGAAATGATATGCGCACGCTTAAGAATATCGGCTATACAGAGAGGGCTATTGAGGCGGACGAAGGTATGGCTGATGCGATGATGTCCAGTGGCAACTCTCTTGAGAGTATGCGGAACAAGCTGAGGGGAGCGATGTATCAACTGGGGCTAACGGCGGATGATGACCAAACTGCGCAGGAGAATGTTCAAGCTGCTGCTTACTATTCTGACCGCGCTAACAATAGTCGGAGGCGCGCGCGCTCTTGTATGGACGATGTTCTTAAGTTTCCATATTCTTCTTGGAAGAGTAACTGTGATGCTGTCCGTTATCGCAATACAGTACTGACCAGTATGAATTTACGCGAACAAGAATTGAACCGACTGAGCGACCAGCTACAATTGCATATAGATGCGCTGAAAGGTGCTCTTGAGCAGATGTCACAGTTTAGTGAAGACCCTAGTGTCAAGGAGTTTATAGCTGTGCTGGAGGCTGAACATGCGAACGTTGGACAAATACTGCAAGATACCCAGGCTAAGCTGAAGAGAGTCCCGGATGAATTGAAACAGGCTGAGGCGAAGCTGCAACAGTCCGAGGCTAAATTGAGGGAAGCTCCACGTGTGATGCTACAAGCCGCAAACGAAATGATGAGCGAACGCATTGAGGAGTTACAAGTTGCATTGAGAGGCGCGACTACGGATAAAAGGAGAGAGCTGGCTCAGCGGAACCTTACCCTGGTTCAGGACGAGTTGAGTAAGTTTCCAGCTATGGTGCTACTAACCGGAATTAAAATGCTGGGTGAACACATTGAAAAGTTGGAAACTGACCTTCGTTTCTCACATAATGAGGAAGATAAAGGTGTGATCCTTAGGTTAATTGACCTGACGCAGGAGGAGTTGGACAAACTTCAGGCTGAATTGGATACTCTGCAGATCGAAGGGACTTCTATCGAGGTTCAAATGTTTGAAATTAAACGCAAGCTAGCGCAACTGACCAGAACGATTAAGAGTATCGGCTATAGAGAGACCGCTATAGAGGCTGCCAAAGGCATGGCTGATAAGTTGATGTCCAGTGATGAATATCTTGAACGTATGCGGATCAAGTTGAGGGGAGCGATATTTGCTTTGGAACTAGCGGCGGATGCTGACCAAGCTGACGATAGCTGGCGGATCGCGCGCCTTCATATGGACAATGTTTCTAAGTTCCTATATTCTTCTTGGAAGAGTAACTGTGATGCTGTCCGTTATCGCAATACAGTACTGACCAGTATGAATTTACGCGAACAAGAATTGAACCGACTGAGCGACCAGCTACAGTCGCATATTGGCGAGCTGGATAATGCTCGTGCGCAGATGTCACCGTTTATGGGCAACCCTGAGGTTACGGATTTTATGGTTTTGATGGAGGCTGAACGTAAGAACGTTGAACAACAACTACATGAAACCCAGGCTAAGCTGAAGCGAGTCCCGGATGAATTGAAACAGGCTGAGGCTGAGCTGCAACAGGTCGAAGCTGCGTTGAGGGAGGTTCCACGTGTGACGCTAGAAGCCGCAAATAAAATGATGAGCGAACGCATTGAGAAGTTACAAGTTGCGTTGAGAGACACGACTACGGATAAAAGGAGAGAGGTGGCTCAGCGGCACCTTACCCTGGTTCAGGACGAGTTGAGTAAGTTTCCAGCTATGGTGCAACAAGCCGGAATTAAAACACTGGAAGAACACATTGGCGAGTTGGAACATAAGCTTGACACCGCAACTAAGGAGGAAGACAAAGGCATACTCCGTAGGCTGATTGACCTGACTCGGGAGGAGAAGGCAATGCTCCAGGCTGAATTGGATGATAGTGGACATTCTGCGGAGCTTCGTGGGTAATAATTTGACTTTCATTTTGGCGCAGAGCCAACAGGCTTTTTGGCTTATGATGTAATACAAATCAAGACGTCACAAATATGTGGCGTCATTTTTTTATTTAAAAATATTCATAAAAGAGTTGACATTTATTTTTGTTTTATGTTAAAATTTATCTGAATTTGTAAAATAGAAGGGATGGTAAGAATGAAAAACGAGCAAATTCGAGAATTTTTCACAAAGGTGGCAAACGATGAGAGTTTTAAAGCAGAGGTTTTGAAGCTCAAAGAGGAACTGGAGGCGAAAAAGCTAAACGAGCAAGACGTACAGAAATTCGTCGGAAAGGTGCTTTTGCCAAAGGCCAAAAAGTTAGGCTACGACTTCTCGGAGAAAGACCTGGCGGATTTTGGCAACTCGCACGGGATGGCAAACTTGGATAAACTTTCGCCGGATGACTTGGAGAATGTGAGCGGTGGTGTGAACAAAGGCTTTTTGGGTGCGATGTTCTCGCTGGCTATGTTTATGGGCGTTGGTGCTGGAGTTGGCATGTCGGCTAGTGCGATGGATCCTCCGCAGGGCCAGCCGGGCGCTGAGAATGTAGCGAATGCTGAACCCCTTGGTGATGGTATGGATGCTTTAGGCTGGTATGAGGTTGACCCAGATGTTATGGCTCCTCCGGCGGCTTGGCCTGATGATGCGACACTTACGCCGGATGAGAGAAGCTATTATAAATCCATGTCGGGAGGTGGTTACGGACAGCGAGAGAAAGCTGATGCTGCTGCTCCAGCACTTAGCGGGGCTGAGAGTGAGGCTAGGGTGGTGCCTAAAAAGCGGCGGAAATTAGCCAATGGTGCTGCTAAGGAGGCTGGAGAGACGACTGCACCTAGCAGGAGGCGGGTTGCCGCTGAGCTGGCTGCTGGAGGGGTTGCCGCCCGTGGTATGCTTGATGCTGAGACGCAAAGTGCGTTTCACATACCGTCGGCTCGGACAGAACAGGGTGATGCTGGTACGGATCCCTCCGCATCTACTGTTACTTCTGGTGCGACGGCTGACGAGAACATGTCTGGTGGTACGGTAACGAGGAGACAGACAACACGACCTGTTGCTGCTCTGTACTGCGGTCTGCAGTCTTTGCAATGCGATTTGAGGTCGGTGAAGGGGGTTGGGCGTATTGCGCGCAAGCCGGCGGGGGTGGACTGGGCGTGCCGCGGATTGGTCGGTCCCGCTAATGGCTATTGTTTGATATTGCCACCCGGACTGGATAACCACGTGATGGTTCTAGAGAAAGGGTCAAATTTGAGTCTACTTATGTTTAATGCCGCACTGAATAACTTCGAGGTGGTCGAGTTAGCTGCTGA
>JAZQHA010000071.1:0-4577 GCA_045540315.1 Acutalibacteraceae bacterium
TGCCATTAAAAAAAAGGAAGTGATAAATTTTGAAAGAATTTATTGTCGCTTATATGAGTTATTTTGATGGTCAAATTAAAATAATTCCAAAGGTTATTGCCGTTAATAAAACTCATGCTTATTTAAAGGTTTTAAATTGGCAAGATGAAAATTATGATGATATTTTATGTCATTGGACGCCAGAAGAATTTGAACGTTATTTGTTTGAAAATGATATTGCGATTTCTGCGATTCAAACATATGGTAGTAATCTCTAAAATAAAAATCTTTTTTGATTTTTTATAAAAAATATTGTATAATATATATAGAAAGTTAAGAAAGATATTTGGCACTGACAGCAATATTTAGCTTGCCAAGCCGGAGATATGAGTTCGAGTCTCATTCCATCAGATGATGCGATAGTTTCGAATTGGTAAAACGCCGAAAAAAATGTGTCAAGAAGTTGGGTAAAAAATCTTAATTGACTTTTTAAAAAAATTATGATATAATAATTAAGGAAAGACAATGTCAGCAATGTTTCTTGATGGGATATGAGTGTTAAAGGTTCGAGTCCTTTTCTCCCGGCCATCGGGAGATAGCTCAATTGGAAGAGTATCATAATATAAGAATTGTCTTGTGAAAAAATCTTTCTTGATTTTTTATAAAAAATATTGTATAATATATATGTAAGGTTGAGAAAGAGCAAAAGATATGGGATGTTAGCTCAGTCGGTAGAGCAATTGGCTGTGGTAAATTAGCATAAGTAATGCGTCGAACATTTGTTTGGATATATAAGTGCAAATCTTATATTTACCTCCATAACCAATGGGTCATAGGTTCGAATCCTATACGTCCCGCCAAGAGTAAGGAAAAACTCTCCAAAACCCGAGAGTGCGGAACTCGCGTAAAAAGTCGCACGAGGTTTAACCTATGAGTCTCTCGTAAATATAAACCATAGGCGGGGGTTAGCCTACCTGAAGCGCACTGATAAATAAAAGGGCATTGACCCGGTCAAAGATTGTAAGTTCGGTTGATTGGGAATATTAGAACTTATAGAGTTTTACGGGAAGGGTTTTCTCTTATTTGAAATAAACTATCTCAATTATGCCGGTGTAGCCGAATTGGCATAGGCCCATGGTTTAGGCCCATGTTTCTGGGGGTTCGAATCCCTTCACCGGTACCACAGTCTCAATTCCTTGGTCGAGACTTTAATAAAACCAATGGGGGTGGTTGACGACTCCATCAGCATATAAATAAGTCGTATATATAGTCGCGTGGAGCAGTCGGAGTGCTCGTCAGTCTGTCACACTGAAGGTCGCGGGTTCAAGTCCCGTCGCGACTGCCATTAAGTCCATAGCGTAAAATAACTCAAACCTGAAACGTAAGTTAGGTGGATTAAGTTTGAATTCTATGGCGAGCTGCCTTGGGGCTCCGAGCGCAAGGTGACGTTAGATATTGGTTATTACCAGTCCTCACAGTTTCAAAAGGTAAACTAAGATAAAAAGGTAGTTTTGGAGATTTTTCGTGTTTTCTTCCTAAGGATAAGTGAAAGCATGAGCACGCGTGTGGGTGGGTGAACCTCTCTTCGGAGGAAGTTTCCATTTTATATGTCCCAGTAGTTTAAGTGGCAGAACGCTCAACAAGTTCGAATTAGAGTTAGAGAAGTGTGGGTTCGAATCCTACGTGGGATAATGGATTAATTAGATGATGGTGAGTTTTCGTTAATTTCTTACAATCCGATAGATTTACGACAAGATAACAAAATTAGAGGTTATGGATATATAAATCTATGGGGTTAAAAAATTAACCGCGGGCTAATCCAGCGGAAAGATTAGGAATGGTGCTGAGTTGGTATCCAGTTTCAAGTGAGCTACAAACTTGCGTCTCTTATATTGAACCTTATTCTGACGATAAATGAAATAGATTTCCAGTGACTCTGCTGAGAAAGGGAGCGTACGGCCCTTTGAATGAGATATTCGCCCAAGTGATGGAATTGGTAGACATGAAGGTCTCAAAAACCTTTGCTGAAAAGCGTGCCGGTTCAAGTCCGGCCTCGGGCACCATTTCTTATAAGAAAACTATTTGCCATAATAGTTAATAAATGGTAAGGTTGGCGCTGTAAAAGTTAAATGCGCCTGGGTGTAGAGCGAAGGTTGGTCACTACACAATTAATATGGGGTTGTAGCTCAGTTTGGGAGAGCGTTTGAATGGCATTCAAAAGGTCGTGGGTTCGAGGCCCATCTTCTCCACCATTATTCAAGTGCATGGGATGATGCAGATATATTAGGTAAACAAGACTAAAAAATGTGGGTAGCACCCATTACTCGTTTAAGGCCAACTTGAATGTCGCACGGGGGACAGGTCCTAATAGCTTGAATAAATATGCTGGATTCGTATAATGGGAGTACATGCAGGCCCGCTGAATGCATTGCGGGAGGAGGCAGTTCGATTCTGTCATCCAGTACCAGTGGCGTCGGTTAATGATATCTGATGCCGAATAATCAAAGGAAGCGTTCCTTTAGTAGCGGTTCGAAACGCAAACGGGTAATATAGCTTCTCGCCATGTCAAAGGGTTCCGGTCTCCTAACATTAGCCGGCGGCTGAAATGTCGATAATCAAGGAATTGGATTTTTACATAGAGGGCGACCCCTCGCCCAGTCTGTGGTTAGTCAATTTTAAATGAGGAAACAGGGGTCTCTACTTGATAAATCTTTTTTGATTTTTTATAAAAATTATGATATAATATTTATAGAAAGTTAAGGAAAGGAATAAAAAAAATGTTTGATGACTTTGATACTCATATTCATTCTGATGAACGAGAATGGGAATTCATTGCCTGGTGTAATGATATGGAAGAAGTTTATGCTGACACTGATAGTTTTAATGAGGTGTTTTGTAATGAAAGAGAAGAAGTTTGATAAAAGCATTTTTAAGAAGTCGCCAGAAGAACTTGAAGCATATCTTCAGTTTAAGCGACGTGGTTCTCGAGTAGAAGGTAAGAAGGGTAAAGGTTCTTACACTCGGAAAGAAAAGCACAAGAACTTATATAGAGATTGTGCTTAATATGGGCCTGTAGCTCAGTTTTGGGAGAGCATTCGCCTTGCTTGATAGACTTACAAGGTATTTATTTTTATGAATAATACAAAATATCTTGGAAATCTAACAGAATTACAATGTATAACACGATTTTATGAACTTGGATATCCAGTATCCATTCCTTATGGGGATAGTGAAAAATATGATATGATTGTTGATATACATGGACGATTATATCGTTTACAATGTAAACATGCTAATCCTCATATGAATAATGAAGGTTTAATTGATTATTTGAGTATAAAAACCACTTGGCAATCTGGTTATACTAAAAATAGTCAATATAAAAGAAATCAATATTCAAAAGAGGATTGTGATTACTTTGTAACTCACTACGAAGGAAAAAATTATTTAATTCCTGTAGAACAATGTTCTAATGAAAAAAGTTTAAGAATTATAAAACCTAAAAACGGACAAGTTAAAGGAATTACATTCTTAAAAGATTGCGTAGATGAGGAGGTTCTAAAAACCTTGTAAGCATTGTCGGGTAAAGCGAAAGGTCAGGGGTTCGACCCCCCTCAGGTCCACCATAACAAGGCCTAATATGTTGGTAGTTGGAAAACTGGGCCTTGGTTTAATTAATGACCAACCATATTAATTAAATTGAAGCCAATTAGATTAGATAGGTGATGTTGGCACTCCCTATTGCATTTCACTCCTCAAGTAAGAGGGCTCGTAAGAGATAGAACAGTACCAGGAGCGCAAAAAATTCCGGCTATAAATGATAACTGGGAGCCGTACAAGATGAAAGAAAAATCGTATGTAATTTATTTACATATGCGCCCATAGTGAAGCGGTTAACACGTCGGCCTTTCACGCCGGAGGCACGGGTTCGAATCCCGTTGGGCGTACCATGAATGATACTGTGGAAGTCATGACTGAAGCAGAGGAATTCAAAAGGTTTATTTGGGTATGAGAGAAACATTTCGTTGCCTTACAAAACGGAAAAGGGAGTACCTCCTAGAGCTACGGTTGAAAGGATAATGCCGAGCGGTTTGGTAAACCATAATACCCAAGGCGAGTGCGCAATCGCCTTGTATTCGGTCCCATCGACAAGTGGTCTAAGTCACCAGCCTCTCACGCTGGAATCACCGGTTCAAATCCGGTTGGGGTCACCATAACAAACAGTAAGGGCACATGAGAGCTATGAAGTCGGAAGTTAAGTAGAGAGAATAACCAAGTTGCGGCCGACTGCCACCCAAAAGGGATTTAGTCTTGGAAGAAGGTATCTACTGTGAACCGTTGTGCGAGTTCACCTGTTTGTTGATTTGCCCGTGTAGTTCAGTTGGTTAGAACGTTCCCCTCATAAGGGAAAGGTCAATGGTTCGATTCCATTCATTGGCACCAATCGAATCCAAGAGCAGGGTTCGATAATTGTGGCAAAAAGCGTTAACACGGATTTTGTAGATTTAAACTACCACCGGCTTTTCTTATACTAAAAAGATGAATTAGGCATTCCTCCTTTTAATATAAGAAATGATATGTGGCTTGCGGAAAACGCT
>JAZQHA010000072.1:0-3027 GCA_045540315.1 Acutalibacteraceae bacterium
CCGCCATGCCGTGGTCAAGGGCAAGCGCGAGGGTATCCGCGTCTACGAATTCCTGAAGCAACCGTTCATCGAACGCTTCGGTAAGGAGTGGTACGACGAGCTTCTTGTGGTTGCCGAGGAACTGAAAGCACAGAATTATATATAGCACATAGCTGAAATCGGATACTATGAAAAAAATATTACGACCATTTTACCTGCTCTACCAGCTTATAGCATGGCCTTTGGCGGGTATTGCTACAATGCTTACCGGAATAAGCATCAGTCTTTTCGGGAAATATATCCCCGTAAAGGGCGGCGATTATTATCCTGCTGTCATTTGGGCGAAGTTCATGATACGCATATTCCTGTTGCCTATGAAAGTGAAGGGACTCGAGAATCTCGACCCCGGCAAGAACTATGTCTTTGTTGCCAACCATCAGGGCGCCTGGGATGTCTTTGTGATGTTCGGCTATTTAGGGCGCAACTTCAAGTGGATGATGAAGGACTCGTTGCGTAAGCTGCCTTTTGTAGGAAAGGCGTGTTACGACACCGGACATATTTTCGTAAACCGTTCTTCTCCCCAGAAAGAGATTTTTGTGAAGGCAATCAAAACCCTCAAGAGCGGTACGGCATTGGGAATCTTTGCCGAGGGTACACGTACCCGTAGCGGCCGTCTGGGTGAGTTCAAGAAGGGCGCATTCGTCATAGCGGATATGGCACAGTTGGAGGTAGTTCCTTTGGCTATCAAAGGCTCTTTCGAACTTCTTCCCAAGAAGGGTATCTTCATGAACTGGACTCCTCTGGAACTTACAGTGATGAAGCCTATTGCTCCCATCGGCAAGGGTAAGGAGAATGTGGAGTTTCTTATGACTGAATCTCGCGCTGCCATTGCAAAGGCCCTTGGCGAAGAGTAATAATTGGTAGTTTAGTTTATATATAATGATAAAAAAATTATTTTTGTCCGGTAAATTTTTATCCTGCTTATGTTTTGAACTCCTCCGTCTTCAAAAACTGTGTTTTTGAATCCACCTCCTCTTCAAGAGGAGGAATGTAAATTCTTGAAAATTACTAATGTATGACATTCTCCCTCTTGAAGAGGGAGTGCCCGCAGGGCGAGGGAGTTCCAATCATTGACTTAAATTTGTCTTAATAATGAATTGGGGCTTGTAGTTACTTAAATATCGAATTTTAAAAGACTTAAATACGTTTACCGGACACTAATAGAAGAAAAATCTAAAATACGAGCTTTTACTTGACCTTATGGAGATGACACCTGAGAGCAAGATGGAGTATCGTGAGCAAGTTGTTGTATTTCGTAAGGGGGAAACCAACCATATTGCAAGGATTGTAACCTATGTAGACATAAAAAAAAGGAAACAACCCAAGCTGATACCACTGCTTACCAATGATTTTGACATGTAGCCGGAAACAATCGTGGCGATTTATCGGCGTCGTTGGCAGATAGAGTCGCTTTTCAAGCAGATAAAGCAAAATTTTCCTTTGAGATACTTCTATGGAGAAAGTGCCAACGCTATCAAAATACAGATATGGGTGACGCTTATAGCCAATCTGCTTCTGTCGCTACTACAAAACAGTCTTGAAAGACACTGGAGCTTTTCGAGGTTGGCTACTATGGTCAGAATTGTTTTGATGTATTATCTCAATATGCAGACATTCTTCAATAAACCGGAGGAAGACCTTAAACTGATGCTAATAGAAGCTGCCGAACCACCACCGGAATAGACATTAAATTCATAGAGGGGGCGTGTCCAAAATAAAAGTTCTCCCAACTCTTCTTTTTCAAGGAGTTGAGAGAAAATTATCATGTTTACCAGACGCTAATAATTTCAAATATAATACATTCTTTTATCTGTTATAAAAACGACATCCAAAGGAAATAAAAAAACAAAAATCAAAATCGTAGACCTATGACCTGTATCAAGGTAAAGTTTCGCCCCTCAAAAAGTGAGAACAAAGAGGGAACAATCTATTATCAAATAATTCATAATCGTGTTATCCGCCAACTAAAGACGAATTACCCACTCTTTATGCCCGAATGGAATGAGAGGAAAGATGAGAGCAACAATGTAATAATCACCACAAACAGCAGCCGAGAGTACTACCCTAAATCCATTGAGAACCATATTGATTGGGATATTAAACGACTGCAAAGCATCATCAACCAATTAGAGAATAAGCGAAAAAGATACACTGCCGATGATATTATCTCTACATTCCGGAAACAATCCAACGAACAATCACTGTTCAACTTCATGCAGGGTGTTATTGCCCGTTTTCAACAGATGGGCAAGCAACGCACATCTGAAACCTATCGTTGCACGCTTAAAAGTTTCATGCAATTCAGAGAAGACAAGGATGTGCTATTGGCGGATATTGATTCAGATTGTAGCAAGAAAGGACGTTATAATCCAAAACTTGCCCACACCATGGCTCTTGAACGCAGGGAACGCATATCGCGCAATAGTTGCGTAGATGAATCGTTGCTTAAAGAGTCTCTCCGACTGTTGTGTACCGAGCAATGGTCTCCCAAGCAAATTAGCGGCTATATGGCTAAACGTGGCAAGAAGAATTGCAAGAAATCTTAAGACTACCGTCTATTTTGCTGATTCATATTATTCCTGGCAGAAAGGAAGAGTTGAACAAGTAAACAAACTTATCAGGCAATATATACCGCAAAGGGGTATCTTTTGATGAATAAACTGATAGGGATTTGATGGAAATTCAAAAGAAAATAAATAGGAGACCTAGAGAAAAATTGAACTTTTCAACGCCAAAAGAGGAGTTTTTCAAACAAATTAATAATTTTGCACTTGCCTGTTGACTCTGCGGTTTTACAAAAACATTATGAAATAGCGAAGGATTTGGAAATTTCTTTCTAACTTTGTAAGTTATACCATTCTTGGGAGCGTGGAGCCAATGAGAATATGAACAGACTCATCAGACAAAATGTCCCCACAGGAACGGATTTCAGTGAAATAACTGACGAGTTTGTCAATTGGGTTGAAAACAAACTGAATAACAGACTCG
>JAZQHA010000073.1:0-2506 GCA_045540315.1 Acutalibacteraceae bacterium
ATCGTCGTATAATTGTTTTGTTGATTATTTGTGGTGAGGGTGATTTAAGTATAATTTTTGAAAGGATTGGTGGTTAAGTATGGAAAAGATGTTAATGGAGTTTATTGGGCGCGTGATGCGCACGCCGGAATTACGTAAGAAGTTTGCCTCTTGCAAAAACTTAAAGGAAACATATGACAAATTTAAGGACGAGCTGAACGGCTGCAGTTATGAGACATACAAAAATTTCTTTAAAAAAGCGGTTGCAACAAAATCGAATCTTTCTGTCGACGAGCTAAAAAATGTGTCTGGCGGAATTTCACTGAAGACTTTGCTCGCGCCTACGGCGTTGTTGGCTATGTTTACAGCGGTACCAGCTTTGGCACATTTTGTTGGCGCGGGTGATATTTCTGTCGGCATGGTGGCACACGCAGCGTTCCCTAAAACTGCAACTACAGATACGGAAGAGGTTGAAGTGCGGGATGAAGGAGTGGCCCCAGAACAACAGGTTGATGGTAACTGGCTCGATGATGTACTTAATCGGGATGATGCTGCGGCTGAAGGAGCGGCCCCAGAACAACAGGTTGATGGTAACGGGCTCGATGATGTACTCCAACCACCTCCTGAAGAAGTTCGACGTGTTGACTCTGAGGCCCCGCTGACTGTTGGCGGCGTTAATGCCCAAGATACAATGTTTGATGCGAGCACGGAACTATCCGCGGACAATGTTGAAGTGTGGGATGAAGGAGCGGCCCCAGAACAACGGGTTGATGGTAACTGGCTCGATGATGTACTTAATCGGGATGATGCTGCGTCGGAAGGAGCGGCCCCAAATGGTAACTGGCTCGATGATGTACTCCAACCACCTCCTTCAAAAGTTCGACGTGTTGAGTCTGAGGCCCCGCTGACTGTTGACGGCGTTAATGCCCTACCTGCGATATTTGGTGCAAACACGAATCCATTCCGTGAACCAGTCGACAATTCCGTGGTTACTGATTTTTGGGGAGGCCAGACCAATGGAAGGGCGGTGCCGCCAGCGCCAGCTGCTGTGGGTTTCACCGCTGCCGTAGGAGGTGCGGAGGTGGGGCCGTCTCTTTCTCCAGCGTACTTTGATGGCAGAGATGGGGTCGTGTTTGAGAAGGGGGCTGGTTCTTTTAAAGTTGGAACTATTCCTCCCGAGTACATTGCGATGACCACAACGGATGATGGGCTTTTTAGGTACATCAATGGACGTAAGCAAGCTAAACCGTCCTCGACGTATAGTCGTATCGATGGTTTGGGTTATCGTTTATGCGGTGAGACGACGGGACGGCCATATGTGCGCATTTTTGCTTCCACCTACTGCACGGATAATCGTAGCCTGCATCTGATACCGTTTGTTGACGGCTCCTGTAAGCTGTACCAACTTATGCTATCCGAGACTCTGCTCGATCACCCTTTGATTGTTGATGCTAATACCTTATACGCAGTTCGCCTGGGGGATGGGACCATCATGTGCTTTTGGACGACGGAGCCGAACCAGCGCTTAACACTTAGCAAGGAAGGGGGAAAATTGAGGCTTAAAGCTGGAGATAAAGTTCTTATCGATAACTTGGCTGTTACGATGTCAAGAGCGCGCGGCCAGGACGATGCTCTGCCGGATGTATCCGGTGGAAACGGCATTCGCCAATGTTTGGATGGTATTAGTGATACGAACGGCTTCAAGATTTTAGATTTGAATCCAGATGAGTGCGGACAGGGAGAGGCGCGTTTTGTGGTTGGTAGTGAATTTTATAACGTGCCTGTTGGAGCGTCTGCTTACGTGACGCTGAGTGGCTTGCGGTATTGGAGGCGCGAGGGTGATAACACCGTGCAGGTGTCTGCGCGGAATATGGATGAGTCACAAGGATGCTACACGCTAGCCTCATGTTGGGAGAATGGTTATAGAGCTACGACACAGGCTAGACCCTATGCTATGAGCTTTTCGCCTAAATTGAATAATAAAGTGTTTTCATTGACTAAAAATACAGTGTATGCTATACGGTGTACGAGTAGCGAGAGGAGAGATATGCCGGCTCGAGTGATTGTCCCACAGGAAGATATGTCGGTGCGCGTGCTTGTTCCACAAGAAGACGACTTACATGTTATGCTGGTGAAAGAAGGCAACGTTTGGCAACTTAAAAGATGTCTTCGTGCTGGCAAACAATGGGTAGCTTGCGATGACACACTGATTGATAACGTTTTAACTTTTTCTTCAGGCAGGCGAAAACTAGCTGAGTAAAAAACTCTTCTGAAAAAATATATCACCACTAAGTAGCGCTTTTTCACAAATAAGACGTATTTTGGGCTGGCACGTTGATTTTTTTGTTGCAATGCGTTATAATGCATAATAGTGATTAACGAAACGAGGTGTTGTTGTGAATTTTACAAAAATAAAGGCTTTTTATAGTGAATTAGCGAAAGAAAAAGTAATTGGTGAAAATTTGGCGAAAAAAATTCGTGATATTTCAAATGAGGAAAATTTGAGCAAAGTTATTCGAGAAGAAAT
>JAZQHA010000074.1:0-1945 GCA_045540315.1 Acutalibacteraceae bacterium
TTGAATTTTACAGTCCATTTTCTCGCAAATATTTGATTCTCACGCAGACTCCGCAGACTTACGCAGAACACGCATCGTTGACTTCGCCTTTGGCTTAGTACTCCTTTGGGACCCTAAAGGCTCCGTCGTCGTCAATGCGGAGCGCTTGGCTTGTCCAAGAATGCGGAGCGCTTGGCTTGTCCTAAAATGCGGAGCGCTCGGCTAGTCCGAGAACCGACGCTTTTATACCGCGTCGGCGCGTGTACCGTCCGGATGGCAGCGAGGGCGAAGCGATTCGCAAATTCTGCGTAAGTCTGCGGAGTCTGCGTGAAGCAAAAGGTTGATTATCTGCGAGAAATAAACTAAATTTATAATGCGTTTTCCCTATTTGTGCACTGACAATCTATTTGCCGTTCGCGAACGACTGCGCTGCCTTTCGCGAACGACCGCGCTGCTCTTCGTGAACGACAACGTTGCTCTTCGCGAACGGCAAATAAATCCATCAAACGAAACAGGGAAAACGCATAATAGATAGCGGGGAAAGGTTAGTGATTTAGTATATATCTTCGTGTAATATTGTACAAGCCGATATGGATTATTATTCATTATGCGTATTCTTGTTCAGTCATCAAGGACATCCCGAGGTCATCCTAGGTTGTTCTTATTTGTTGATTGGTATACAATGTATTATGTCGTTCAAGGACAGCTGGACAACCTATTCCGCAAGATTTGTTTTATGTGGATGTTTGGGGAGAAAGTGCCTTTCCGACATTGGTGTCATCGTTATTGTTATCGTACAGACCGACCCGAGTGGAATAGAGAGTGCTACCATCAACGATTCAGATGAACCTATATATAATATGAAGGGCAATCGCATGGCTTGCAGTCGCAAAGAGTTGCAGAAAGGCATTTATATACAGCATGGCAAGAAGTTTGTTGTAAAGTAAAACTAATCAGCATTAAGCGTTGGAGAGCTCAGCGGAGACGTAAGTTTCTAAGTTTTTGAGTTGCTAAGTTTTTAAATTCTGATTCCAACACCGTGTAAGCTAACTAACCGTACGGTTTACCATACATTATGATACGAAATTTCTGTACGGGATTTCCTCACGTTTCGTCTCGTGAGGTGGCATAATAGCAGCAGAGAGAACGAATGGTCGTTCTCTCTGCTATGTATATAGGGACAATGAGATTATCTTACGAAGTTCTCTACCTTCAGGTCAGTGACCTTGCTCTTGAAGTTGCCTGCCTGCTCGAGGGGGAAGCAGAGGGTGGGCACGTAGTCGTATGATACCTTCTCTGATGCCCAGCGCTTGGCACGCTTGAGTTCGTCTGTCAGCTTGCCGTCTACATAGAGGCGTGTGGCGGTGTTGGTGCACTCGATGCGGATGTTGACCTGCTTGCCCTCCTCAACGAAGTAGTTGAAGGTGTTGAGGTAGCCGTCGCGGACGAAGGCCATGCGGCCGTCGGTGGGGCTGGCAAGGTAGAAATCGGTGATGCCGTTACTCAGGAGCTTGGTGCCGGGATGCTCCTTGGCGCCGTCGAGGCTGAACGATACGCTGTAGCCGTAGCCTGCCTTGGCGTGGGGGTAGCGCTTGCCGGGCTTCACCTCGGGGATGGTGTACACTACGCTACCAGGCTCGCCCTTGAAGGTGCCCAGGTCGTTCACACCGGGAGCCTCGGCAAGCAGGGTGCGCTTGTGGTTGAACTCCTCGAAGGGTACGGTCTTGTAGGTGGGGCTCCAAGTAGAGGCTGCGATAACCTGCATGCCGGGGTAGCTGCGGTGGTGGATGTCCACAACAGAGATGCCGTTGCCTACCACGTCGTTCCATACGGCATACATGCCGCCACGGATGACGGGGTCCTTGTCCTCGAACTTCTGGTTGCCGACCTGTGGGGGGCTCCATGAATTGTATAGGTAGGGAAGGTTAAGGTAGTCGTAGTAGTAGCCTGCGGCGGGCACGATGTA
>JAZQHA010000075.1:0-2118 GCA_045540315.1 Acutalibacteraceae bacterium
CGAACTGTAAACAACGCACAAAACACCACTCAGGCTCCTCGTTGATACGCCAGACCATGATCCGCACCCGGCAGACCAAGGGCTCCCCTTCGAGCGAATCCTCAGCTTTTGACCCTGTTTTTGCGCCATCGGCAACAAAAATGCAGGAAACGAGCAACAAAAACACCCGCCGCGAGCGTCTATTTATTAGAAAATCTGCACTTTCTGCAATTTTAAGTTGCGGATTCGCGGCTGGGATGTGTTAGTATAAGTAAGAAAGGAAAAATCACTACTATGTACTTGTTTTCTAAAAATCTCATTTATATAGCTTTGCCCCTCGCTTGTCACGTCTCGATAGCCGGAGAGGCTCTTGTGTATTTTCAGGAGGCCATGAAGCTCATTGACGTGCACAATCGAAAGGTGCTGGAAGTGCTAGACTCTTTGCCTAATAAATACAGTCACGCCCAAATGATTGCTGCATACCAGTCCATTTCTCCGGAACTCGAGGAACTGAAAAAACAGATAGTCGCTTGCAACGGACAATATAAGGCTCTCAGAAAAGAAGGCGAGCTTTATCCTACGGAGGAAATGAGCATCCATCGTTATAATCAGAAATGCACGTATGATACCGCCTTGCGGAGACTGAGTGAAAAACGCAGCACTTCAAAGGGAACCCCTATTCAGCTTCCCTTTATTGTAAGTTCTTTTTCAGACAAGCAGTTGCTGCACAAAGATACAGACAAACGAACCCGGGAATTATGGTCACAAGCTAAGGCAGAGCTTCTTGGCGCCATCGATATTCTGCAATCTATTCAGAATGAAGAAAGCGCTCAATATATCTCTATAGATTTTCTCAGTAAAGCCCTCCGTTACTTCGCATACATCAGATTATACGAGCTGTACCTAGAAGAAGATAGTGAAGGGGCAGCAAATACGGCAGAACTCATTAAAAAAGAGCACCCCATCATCATCGATGTGCTTAAAAAGGAATTGCAAAGGCTGAATCACGTTAATTATTATGGCAATGAACAGCTGGCTAAAACTTTACGTCATCCAGCCTTTACAGCGCAGCTATAACCATGTCCACCATCCCCCGAATCCTGACCACCACAGCCCTGTGCCTCGCGGCGGTACCCATATTAGCAGCAGAGGAGAATCAAACGGAAGCTGCGTCCGTATCCCCTACATACGAAGAGTATCTGACCGCGAAAATCAAGTATTGCCTAGAGGTCTTAAATATATCGAAAGGTATTCATGATAAATCTTCAGCAGATGCTGCGGTTTCGCGTTGGGAAGAGGCGGAAAGTCGCTTGCACACGCACCCGGCCATAGTGTGTTATGTTGATATACCGACGAAAGAGGAGCAGGCAGCGGCGGCGGCTCATATTTCATCAATTTCCGGTAATGAAAATATATTCAGAGAGCTGGAGGCTGAAAAAATAAGGCTGAGTAAAGCCCATTATTATAACAGCGAGTCGCTGGCCTTTCTTCTGGCCGGGGATCCGATGTGTGCCTATCCTTGTGTTCCGGCAACGCCTGATGTTTTGCAATTATTTACCGCATGGTTTAAGATGAGGCTGCTCGCCCATGTAGGGGGGCTTAATCTGGCGGGTGGCCCAGGCTGTACGCCGGAAACGGCATGGAGGATAGCTGCCCATCCCGAGAATGAAAAAGCCATAGAGCGCTATATTACCCGCAAGGCGCGCCTCAATTATTCGCCGGGAATGCTGGAGGCTGATGGCTTTCGATTTAACTTGACAAGCAGCGGGAGTCAAAGAATGGAGGATGGTACCTATTTGTTTCATATTTACCGCGTTATTCCGAATTCATCCACCTCTGCTTATCAATTGAAGCAATACTTCCGCATTGAGTATAATGGCGCCTGATTTTAAGATACCCGTTTAAGCCCCCTTTTTCTTGTGCAAAGTATCGTGAGCGTGTATAATCCACCCAACACACAAACATGCAAAACGAAAAAATACACAAGAGAGGTCGCTCCCCCGCCGCGTTCAAGGAAAAGGTAGCATTGGAAGCGCTCGGGACGCCATGCCTACACTCCAAAATCGCGCCAAAAATGGATTGACATCAGAGGGTATAGAATGATATAAAAATTGTACACGCCAGCTGCGAACAAGTGAG
>JAZQHA010000076.1:0-2713 GCA_045540315.1 Acutalibacteraceae bacterium
ACTACTTATAAGTAGTACGTATACGTATGGTGGAATGCCTATTTAATTAGATCTTGACGTAGCCGCGCTGGGTACCTTTGCCGGGGATCTTCACATCGACCTTACCGACCATGCCGCACTCAACGAGCGGGCGCAGAAGGGACGGGACAGATGCCGGCTTCACGGTCTCGGTAAGACCAGCTTCTTCGATGAGCATCGAAGCGGTCTTCGGGTTCTCACTGTCACCCATTACTTCGAAAAGGGCATCGCGGAGCGGAGCCTTAGCGGCCTGCTTCTCAGCAGCCTTCTCAGCGCTCTTCACGCGGCGGCTCTCGGCCTGCTTGTCGAGCTTCTCGATGGCGTCTGCGGCGTGGGCGCGCATTTCGTCGGTGATCTCGGTTCCGTTGATGATTGCGTTGTAAAGTTCACGAGTAGTCATAGGTTTTACCTCTTTCTGGCGTCGGTCGCCACCCGAAATTAAATTTTTTATTAAGGAGAGAGTTTATTTTTCTTTCTCTCTCACTTTCTGTATATATTATACTATAAATTTTCGGATTTTTCAAACTTTTCGGGACTAATTTTTGGATTTTTTGGATTTTTCTTTAGCTTTTTCGGACTTTTCAGCAGCTTTTGCGCGCCGCTCGGCTGAAGCTTCGCGTTTCATGCGGTACTCTTCGGCAAGTGCGTAGCCGTCGTTTCCTTCAGACTCGTCGGAGACTTTTGGGATAATTACGGAAAATTTCACCCAGCGGCCTTCGCCTTCGCAATCGGTGGTAGGAATCATGAGTGTGCCGGCGGCCGTCCAGCAAACATCCACATCATATTTCTCGCTCAGAAATTTTGCGAGATCGTTAGTGAATTCAGAACGCAGCTTGTCTGTGATGTTTTTCTGAGTCATAAAATTAATCTCCTTTATTTTATTTTCTATAAATATTATATCATAAAATTTCTATTTTGTCAAGAGAAATCTCACTGGTAAAATTAATAAAATTTTTGTCAAATTTTTATTATTTTTGTGCAAAATGATGAATGGACTCCCAGCTCCCAACTCAGCCGCGGCGCAGCTGCAGCTCATATGCAAAACGCAGTTCTTGGCTGCTATGGAAAATCAAAATTTGACACAAGTTGAAATTTGGATGCGTGGGAAGAGAGACAAAATTTGACAAAAATGGAATTTAGACGTCATACGTCTAAAATAAAAGAAAGTGCGAAGTTTATTCAACTTCACACTCTACATATTCATAATAAGTTTCACCTTCTGCAGGTTCATAATCTTCAAAAAGACAAGGCGGTCTGCAAAATTCAATTGCTTTTGTTTTGTCTGTGAAGACGGCGGCAATACCTTGATAACCACCACCATTTTCAGGATAATCATTTAAATATTCTTCAACAACATAAACTTTCATTTTTTTATTCTCCTTTCCTTTGGTGATTATATAATACTACTTTTCAGAGAAAAAGTCAACTATCTAACTTAGACGTATAACGTCTAAATAAATTCGTAGAAAAAGTAACAGACCGGGGTCGGTCTGTTACAATTTGTTTCTTTACTGAGCAAACGCTTCTTTTCTCATTTTCTTGTGCTGCGCCATGCATTTGGCGAAGATTTCTTTTTCAATCAGCACATCCTCGAGGCCGGTGTGGTCCTCAATGAAGTTGTTGTCGTGCTTGATATAGCGGTAGAGAATTTCGGCGGTGGCCCGGACGCGTCCGCGTACCATATAGTCATTGTCCTGGCAGAACTTGATGTAAGTTTTCTGCTTGCAGATGGTGTCCTGCGCCATCTTCAGAGTATCCCACAGGGGAATACCATAGGGGAGGAAGTAACGGCTCTTGGATTTGGTGACATAGCGGAGGGTATAGTTGGTAGAGCGATAGTCGAAGCGAGCGTTATGAGCAATAATCGCTTTGACGTTGTATTTCTTGCAGAGGTCAGCCACGTGGCGCTTAGCAGTGTAGATGGAAACAATCTTGCGCTGGCCGGTAGCGATTTGGGCCTCATACATGGGGCGCTTCTCTGCGTAGTACGCCGTATTGAAGAGCTGACGGTCAGCACAGAACACGTCATAGATAACGAAGCTGAAAGTTTCGTATACATTGCCCTGGCGGTCATGGATACAGCCGCCCAAGTCATACATCATGGGGTCATCGAGGCCGTTGGCGGTCTCCGTGTCGATAGTCAAATAATAGTTCTTGCGCTTGTCGATGGTCATAATAGATACCTCATTTCATAGTGTTAATCAAGTTCGGCATCCCTTCTTGATTACGTGTATATGATACCATAGAAAAGGGATTTTGTCAATCAGTGGATTTAGACGTTTAACGTCTAAAGAGGTGAGAGTACGGATTTCTACCGTATTTTTTGCTCCTATAGCAAACGTGCTTACATATTACTTAAATATTTGCAACTATTTAAGAATACCGTTATTAAATAGTTTATTAACGTTGCGCACCGTTAATTCTTTTTAATAACGCTTGCACCAACTCTCTTTTGTGATTATAATATACCACATTTTTAGGGAAATTGCAATAGTGGTTCTTAGACGTTTAACGTCTAAATTATATTTTTGTGAAAAGTGTAACATTTCTGTTACACTTTTCTCTTTTTGTTACTCTTCCGTAACTTCAGTCGGCCCGGCTTCCTTGGCGGCTTTTGCGGCGGCCTTTTCGGCCTCCTTCGCTGCCCTGGCCGCCTTCTTTTCAGCGGCGGCCTTCTCACGTTCGGCCTTCTTCT
>JAZQHA010000077.1:0-15640 GCA_045540315.1 Acutalibacteraceae bacterium
TACTCACAGAGAGGAAAGATCAGCCGAACGGAACCTCTCGCCGATCCTGCCTGATACAAAGGGCACAGAAACAAGGGATCTTAAAGGAGCAACAAAAAAACTCTGTCGGTAATGAGCGGATCACCGCTCATTTTTATTTGAAAAATTTTTTCAAAAAAAACTCAAAAAGTACTTGACAACCGCATTTCAATATGGTATTATATACTCACAGGGAGGATGAAAGGCAGATGGTACCTCCTAAAAGTCTCACTGCTAACGCGGTATAGGCCCAGAGACGATCAGATGGGCGAATAAAAAAAGCTTTCTGCATGAGAGGCGAAACGCCTCTTTTTTATTTCAGTTTCATTTTGCGTGATCAAAAACCTCTCATTTCACAGGCGTTTTCGCCTAAAATTCGCCGGCGCAAAAATCAATGAAAATGCCTGATATATCAGGCGATTTGATTTTGATCCGTGGTGTGATTTTCTCCCACATTTTATTTTCAAATTTTCCTATTTTTTTTGAAAAAAATACTTGACATTTAAATCCCAATATGTTATTATATAGTCACAGGGAGGACGAAAGACGGAAGGCACCTCCTACAAGACCCGCTCTCAGTAGCGCAAGCGAAAAAGGGCAGAGGCCCAGGGTCGATCTGATGGGCAAATAAAAAAAGTTTTCCGTAAGGGCGCAAGCCCTTTTTAATTTCAATTTTAATTCCCATAATTAAAAATCTCTCATTTCACAAGCGTTTTCGTCCGAAAAAGTGCCGGCGAAAATTCAAGCGAAAATCCCTGATCCATCAGGCATTTCCGTCTGATAATCCCGAAACGAAAAGAAGGGCTTCCGCCCTTCTTTTTTCCCTTAACAATATATCAGGCTCATATCCGACCATTTTAGCACGCTGATCTGATTGTGGGCTTTCCCGATTGTGAGCGCTTCCTTTTTCGTGTCTACGCGGAAAGAATGATCAATATAGTAAACGCCGTCACTGTACCAAATCCCGCAATTGCCATTCATATCGCTAATTGCTTTCAGTGCTTCGTCAACCGTCTTACACTCTACGCCATAATCCGCGACTTGGTATCCGCTTTTGTAGATAATAGACTTGTAGTTTTTCAGCGTCAAACCGTCATTGTTTTTCAGATTTTTCAGAGTGTTCAGCATCTTGTGGGCCTCCCTTTTCTTTGATGGCTTTATTATATCACCGGACAGTCAATTTGTCAATAGGCTTTTTTTATTTTTTTAAAAAATATTCTCTATTATGCCATGTAGTAGAATCGTTTTCGCTGTCATATTCGCCAGTTTGAATTTTTGTTTGCCAAAGAACCTTTTTATCATCAATGATCTTGCAAGGGAAATGATGAGCAATGCACCATTCCATAACTAATTCTTTTTTAACTTGCATTTCTTCCATCGTCATGATCGTTCCGTCCTCCTCTTCTTTGATGGTTTTATTATACACCATTCGATCCAATATGTCAACCGTTTTAAAAAAATTTTTTTTAAAAAAGTGTTGACAAATGCCGCCCAATGTGATATTATATAATCACAGGGAGGACAGAGAGGCCCTCCCGCCGGACCCGCTCTTAGTAGGAAACGAACACGGGCACAGAAACAAAGGTCCTCAGAGGAGCAAATAAAAAAGTCTCTCATCAACTGGAAGATAAAATCTTCCAGTTTTTATTATACTTAACAGATGATCAGACAAAAACCTCTGATCCGACAGGCACTTTCGGTGCAATCGCGCCGGAACAGGATCAGTTAGAGGACTCTAACTCAGACGAAAAATTTTTCTAAAAAAAATAAAAAAAGTGCTTGACTTTTTCTTAGGTTTATGTTAATATATAGTCACAGGGAAGAAGAGTCTGACCGAACGGCACTCCCCCTGATCCCATCTCAGTAGCGTAAGCGAACGGGTAAAGGACAAAGGATCTTAAAGATGAAATAAAAAAGACTGTCGGTCATAGGCGGCAATGCCGCCTATATTTTTGCTCACCAGTTAGAGGTCTCTAACTCAAGCGTACCGGCAAAAAATTTACAAAAATGCCTGATCTATCAGCAAAAAAGAAGGATTTGACCTTAGAGGTCAAATCCGAAGTTGTTGTTTTCCCACATTCCTTCGACCAGCTTTTTATATTCCATCACAGTTTCTACACTCTCACCGCGATCAGCCATATTGAAGACTTCAATCGTGTTCTGATCTTCCAGACCCCAGGTGCGCGCGATAGTGTCGAGCAGTTCGTTCATAGTCATCTTGGTGTGTCCTTTCCGGTTTGAAGAGTTTTCCTTCTCTTTTGTGACTTTATTATAACACGACTATACAAGATTGTCAAGCATTTTTTTATATTTTTTGATCAAAAAAATTTTCAAAACCCCTTGACAATTCTGATCCGCCATGCTATAATATAGTCACAGTCGAGGACACCGGGGAGACCGGAGAGAGGTTGGACAGGCTCACGAGGGGTCCAGGCACTAGTTAGACTTATCTAACTATTCTACCGGTGAAGTGGTTAGATACAACTAACTAAAAATTAGATTGACTTTCTTTGACTTTCCGCGGCCGGACAGTACGAGGCACTTTAACGCGTTAAAGTGTTAAAGTACGCCGATTTATATTTGATCAAATATAATTGAATAAAAGGCACGCCACAGTTAGTTTTCTCTAACTAACTTTGGTTAGATATATCTAACCAAGGGTACTTCGTAGTTAGTTTTCTCTAACTAACTTCAGTTAGATATAATTAACTTAGGTGTGCCCCTCTTCCACCACTAACATTTTACCACACCGAAGGCAGTCTGTCAAGGGGTAAATTGTTACAATTGTGTTAAATAATTATTACAATTTGTTAATAGTTTCTTAACAAAAAAGTCATTGACAAACGGGGTTATATGTGGTATTATATACACGTAAAGAGGAAAGAAAACCGGGAAAGCCCGGGATGGAAAGGACGGTCACCAAAAATGACAATGGACGAAATGGCTACCATTTATAACAAGTTCGCAGGTGCGCACAAGTATCTTGTTGGTTTTACTCGTTGCTCCATCGTTTACTATGTGATGGCGTCCTTCGAAGAAATGCGGGCTTTCATGAAGCTGGACCGGGCAAGCTCCAAGCGTGGCGGCTTCGCCAAGATTCGGGTACGGGTAAGCTCCACTCAAGCGGCTCAGCTGGTTTACAGCGGCAAAGCTGTGAAGCTGTGTGAAATGGACGAGCTGAACGCAGACGCCAAGTATAACAAGGGCGAAAACTTCGAACGGATCGTGACCGAGAAGCTGACCGGCGAACTGTGGGCCAAGGATAGTGTTCCCTTCTACGTCAAAGGCGACATCACGCTGAATGGCGAAGAAGTTCAGATCAAGCTCGATGGCGCTGAACTCACCAACGAAAAGACGCTGGCCAGGACGGCAGAAATCCTGGCCAACGCCTGAAAAAAGAGCTTGACATTCTGAAAAGGATATGATATAATAATTACAGAAATAAGAAAGGGGTAAGCTACAATGACTATTGAAGAATTGCTGGTAATGTTTGAGGGATATGAAGAACTGGTATATATTCGAGAGGTATGTGGAGAAATCTGGATTAGTGTGCTGGACTTTGAAGGATTTGATGAGAATTGGAATGAAATAATTATTGATATTCCTATGGAAGTCTGTGAACGCATTGCGGCTTGCGAATTAGCGGGTATTCATGTAGACTATGCTTCTATGGATATTTAAGGAGGAAAATAAGATGATACAATCTAAATATTATGCGAAAACCCATCAAGAAATTGTATACAATCTTGATGAAGAACAATGTCCCCATTGCGGTCACTGGTTCATGATTGACAGAGATTTCTGTCAAGACGCACCAACTGCTGATTATGATGATTATGTAAAAATTTTTTGTCCCTACTGCGGGAAGTTTCACAGGGTAGCAATCTAACTACCCTATTTTTATATCAATGGTTAGTCATAACTAACTAGTCCGCCGGCCCATGAGTTAGATGCTTCTAATCCCAAAAATTTTTTCAAAACCTATTGACAAACATCTCAAACAATGGTATAATAAAGACACAGAAAGGAAAGAAAGGAGATTGAAATCATGAGGTTCTTCTTAATCACTTGCCACAGGGGTCACAATGGACGGGGGCGCAGTTCTGAAATTACTTTCGCGATTCAGGCGCTGAATCTAATCGCCGCACAGGATAAAGCCAAGAGAATGCCCAGCGTAAAGCATACGCGCGGAATTATCTATGGACGTGAGATTACCCAAGAAGAATATATCAATTATCGGTCTGTAAGCGCTTATATAAGAGTGTATCAATAATTTTCAAAATAGCTATTGACAAATTATAAATCTTATGATATAATAAGACCATAAAGGAAAGAAAACCTTACAAACCAGAAAGGATTTATCTTATGAAGGCAAAAATTCGTATCAGCTTCTTTCAGATTGTAGGACTTGCCCTTTACATGTTCTGGGCAATGGGAGACCCTCACATCTCTATCTGGCATTGGATTGCCCCACTTGCGTTAGACTGGGCAGATCAAATTATAAATAATTTTTTAAATCGAGAGTAAAATCCCGTGAGGGATTTTACTTTTTCTTTTTAGTTAACCGCATCTAACTGCGCAGCCGGCCCAGCAGTTAGTCATATCTAACCAGTGCATAAAAAAAGAAGGCTTATTCAGCCTTCTTTTCCTTAGCCTTGGCTACCTTCTTAGCCTTTTCCGCGTCCTTCTCAGCCTTTTCTTCGGCCTTAATACGCTTTTCTTCCTTCCAAGCTTCCGCGACTTCATAGGGGTCGAAAGCGGGCGTTACCTTGGTAGGCTTATAAGCCTTAGTCTTGACAGTAATTTCCGTCCAGACTTCCTGACCATCAATAGTCTGAAGAATAGCCCAAGAAGCATCTGCAAACTGAACCGCGGCCTGTTCTTCGAGAGCATCACGCAGAGCGGCGATAGTGGCATTACGGGCGGCGTTCTTAATTTCGGTGGCGTTCATAGACATATGGTGTCCCTTTCTGGTGTTGAGGATTTTCCTTTCCTTATTTACATATTGATTATAGCACAGAGTTTAGAAATTGTCAAGTAGTTTTTTATTAAGAATTTATTACAATTGGGAAAGGTTGGGGTCGAACCAACATCAAGGGTATTCAATCGCTCTATCCCTTCACGCGATCAAGCTCTAACCAATTGAGCTACTTTCCCAAATTATTCCAAAGGACTTGCAAGTGAGGTTGTCTGTGAGGATGCCTTACCCACGAATGACTTATCATCAAGGATCTCTTTCTGTTTTCCTCTCCCTTGGAACAATTATAGTATAGCATAGATTTAGAAAAAAGTCAATAGCTTTTTCAAAAATAATTTTAATTTTTTTGAAAGTGAGTTAGATAAGACTAACTCGCCAGCCGGACGGCCAGTTAGCCAAGCTTAACTGGCTTAACAGTCCATACCATTCCAGTCACTTTATACCGCAAATCTGCGGCTTCCCTTGCTTTCTGATAAGAGGTATAATATTTCTTGCTCATCGCAATTATAGAATTATAATCAGGGCCAAATAATACCAATTTATACATAATCTTCATTTTAAATCTAACCCCCTTTGCTTTCTTACATATTGATTATACCATTTCATTCCCATTTTGTCAAGGGGTTTATATAATTTTTTATAAAAATAAAATCCCATAAGTTAATCATTCCTAACTAGCGAACCGGCCCGCGAGTTAGTTTCATCTAACTCATTGTATACAAAATTATTTTTCAAAAGTAGTTGACTTTTCCCGAAACTCATGCTATAATAATAGTGTTCCAAAGGAAGGGAAGCCGAGAGGAACAAGCGCAATTTGAAAATTGAAAAAATCTTCAAAAAAAGTTTGAAAAACCTCTTGACAAAATCCCGAAACCATGGTATAATAAATACGTAAAAAGGACAAGGAAAAGTCCTTAAAACCAGAAAGGAAAAACACTATGACTAGGAACATGATGAAGTCCCTCGTTGCTTACCTGAATGGCGAAACCGTGACCAACATCGATGAAATTAAGGCCAGCCTTGAAGCCGAACTTGCCAAGGGCGAAGCCAAGGCCCAGGCCAACCGCGACCTGTACGCCGCCGCGCATGATGTAGTAATGGCTACTCTGTCCGACAAGCCCATGACCGTGGCCGAACTGTGGGAAGCCATGAAGGACAACGCGCCCGAAGGTATGACCAAGAGCAAGGTTCAGTACGCTCTGCGCGAACTGTGGGCCGCCGAAGTCGTCAAGATCGAAGGCAAGGTCAATGAATACAAGCGGGCGTAAGCCCAAGCCCCTTACGGGGCTTTTTCTTTTATAAAGAGTTAGTCATGACTAACTCGGGGACCGGACCGCAAATTAGACTCATCTAACTAAAAAAATTTTTAAAAAAGTATTGACATAATATTAAAGTTATGCTATAATAAAAGCACAAAGAGGAAAGGAGAAACGAGTATGGAAATCGCTTTGATCATAATTTGGGGTCTGATTTCTGTCCTGTATCTGCATCACGTTGTGGCTTCTCATTAAAGAGGGGATACCCCTCTTTTTTTTAGTTTGCGAGTTAATCCCCTCTAACTTATGTGCCGGGCCGCGAGTTAGATATAACTAACTGAAAAATTTTTTGAAAAAATTCAAAAAACCACTTGACAAATACCGCATCATCGTTTATAATATAGGTACAGAGAGAGGAAAGGAAGGTATCACAAGATGACGAAGGAAATCTGGTTCGACATGGACGGCACTATCGCTAATCTCTACGCGGTGGAAGGATGGCTTGACTACCTGATGAAAGAAGATGTTTTCCCTTATGCGGAAGCTGGGGTTATGCTCAATTTCTCCCTGCTGGCTCGACTGCTGAATAAGCTCCAAGCTGGTGGCTGGAAAATCGGCATTATCTCTTGGACTTCCAAATGTGGTTCGGAAATGTACAATCTGGCCGTAGAAATGGCCAAAAGAAACTGGTTGGCAAAGCATCTTCCTTCTGTTGAATGGGACGAAATCAAGGTTGTACGATATGGCACCAATAAATACATGACTTGCGGTGGCGGCATCCTGTTCGATGATGAAGAAGGAAACCGCGAAGCATGGCAGGATGAAGCCTATGAACCCGCCCAGATTCTGGAAATCCTTAAAAAACTGATTAAAGAGGGCTAAGCCCTTTTTAATTTGCATTAGAGTTAGAGGCATCTAACTGCCCCGCCGGGCCGCAAATTAGACATAACTAACCTCCGCATAAACTTACAAAAAATTTATAAAAATTCTTTTCAAAAAACTATTGACTTTTTTCAAAATTATGTTATAATAAATATGTAAGAAGAAAGGGAAGGAAAACCCCAAACCAGAAGGAGAAAATTATGGGTAAAGAAGCAAAGCGGAATGATCAGAAGAATCAGTTGCTTGTGGACTTCCAGAACTTCATGATTGAAAAGTATAACATTGATGTTCTGCGCGTTGGCCCCAGCGAACTTGCCGTTCCTGCCGTGGATGACGAAGGAAACGAATACTTTAATCTGTTAAAGCTTTCTGTTCCTCGCGGCACTCGTAACGGTGAAGGCGGTTATACTCCCTATGATGGTTACGCCGCCGCCGAAGATTACAAGTTTGAACTTGAAGAAAAGGCGGCAAAGAAAGCGGCAAGCGAAGCGAAGAAAGTCGCCGCCGAAAAGGAAAAAGAGCGCAAGCGCGAAGCAAAGAAAGTCGTCAAAGAACTTAATCAAAAAGGTTTAAAGGGAATGATTGAAGGCGCGGAATAACCGCGCTTTCTTTTTATGTCCAGTTAGTCAAGACTAACTTGGGCGCCGGCCGCGGAGTTAGAGACACCTAACCAGAGAATAAAAAAGTGAAAAAAGTTTTTAAAAAAATGTTGACATTCTAACCAAGATATGATATAATAAATTCATCAAGTGAAGGAAAACACTACAAACCAGAAAGGTATTTGTTCTAATGAATGTGATGGTAATTGATGGCGAAACTTGCGAAACTCGGCGGGATGAGCGCGGACAACTTGACACATCAAGCGGTCAGGTTTACGACTTGGGCGGTCAAGTCTTGAATGTCGAATCTGGTTCCATTCTTGACAAGTTCGATCTGGTCAATGAAGATGTATTCTTTGGTATGCCCGAAGCCATGAATGAAGCATACTTCGCAGAAAAGATTCCCCAGTATTTGGAAGAAATGCGAATGGGCAAGCGCCAGATTGTTGACACTTGGGGCATGTGGAAAACGGTTATGGAAATGTGCCAAAAACACCATGTCGAAGCAATTGTCGCTCATAATGCTTGGTTCGATGTAAAAACCTTGAATGCAACTATCCGCTATCAGACAAAGAGTAAGAAAAGGTATTTTCTTCCTTACGGTATCCCGATTATGGACACGATGAAGATGTCAAATGAGGTCATTTGTAAGACCAAAGAATACATTGACTTTTGTGAGACCAATAATTACATGACCGCGCATGAGACCCCGCGCCCGCGCAAAACCGCAGAAATTTTGTGGCGTTTCCTGACTGGTGACAATAATTTCCAAGAAGCGCACACAGGTTTGGCCGATGTGGAAATAGAAGCACAAATTTTTCTGGAATGCGTGCGGAGGGGCTACCCCCTCCCCACCGCAGAGGCAGTTAGTTGCGACTAACTGCCGCGCCGGGCGGGTGGTTAGAGATAATTAACTTAATAGAAAAAATCTTAAAAATAATTTCAAAAAACTATTGACAATTCTCTGATTTTATAGTATAATCATAGTGTAAGGAGGAAGGGAAAATGAGCAAGAAGAAATCTAAAACTAAACCCCGTTCCAACTATGAAGTATATCGTTCCATCCGTAAAGATTGGGGCGTTATCAATCCAGTAACCAAAGTTATTCCAGACAAGAGGAACAAGAAACCGAAGCATAAAGAAAGGTATGATGAAGAATGAAAACAACAATTGTATATACCTATAAGGATTACGACACATTTCATAATTTCTATGAATTTCTCAATCAACTTGAAGACCAAATCGACAATGCGGGTTTTCTTACAACTGAAAATGAAAAAATTCTGGATAACGCTTATGCCGCAATTGTCGCAGTTCAAAATATGTTTGCCACAGAGGAGGATGTATAAATATGCCGCCAAAATGCCCTTATTGTAATGAAGAATTGGAATATACTGAACTTTGCCGCGGCCAAAATGAAGGAGACTATTATTATGAGACATGGGAAGGGCGTTGTCCTAAGTGTCAAAAAGACTTCTATTGGGACGAAGTATATAACTTTTCCCATTGCGACAATTTAGAAGAAATAAAAGAGTTAGAGTAATCTAACTCTTGGCCCGGCCAAGAAGTTAGGTCATACTAACTTAAAAAAATTTTTAAAAATACTATTGACAAATTTATTTTAATATGATATACTCTATACATAAAGAAGAAGGAAAACTTCTCAAAACCAGAAAGGATTTAGATATGAAAATTAAACAGATTTGGAAGGATGATTGTCCTTTCAATCCTTGTGGGCAAGGTGGCATTTTGTTTGATAACAATACTGGCTTGATTGATTATCATGAACAAGATTGCTGTGAACATGTATATGCAGATTTTTCAAACCTTGATTCTGGTATTTTGAAGCATAAATTTGAAAGTATTGACCTTGAAAATACAAACGAAGGTTTCCGATTTGGTGACGCCCGTAAATATTTTGTACCTTGCTATAATGAACAGAATGGATATTATAGTGATTATCTTGAAATTCAATATGGCAAAATTACACAAGTTTTCAAAGGGCGTAAAAACGGGAAGCCACAATATTGTTATATTCTTGTTCCAATTAAAAAAATTGAAGGTTGTGATTATACAAGTGATATCAATTACTAAATACCCTTGAGCGGTTAAACCGCTCTTTCTTTTTTATATAGTTAGTTACTTCTAACTCTTGGTCCGGTCCGCGAGTTAGACAAGTCTAACTTCAAATTATAAAAAATATCGAAAAAACTTTTTGAAAAGTACTTGACAAAATCCCGAAATGGTAGTATAATAAAAGTGTTCCAAGAGAGAGATTCGGTGAAACATTGAGGCGGGGTTGCGTAATTGGGACCGTTAGACCTTCCGAATCTTTCAAAAAAAATCTAAAACCTCTTGACATTCTCCACAAAATGTGGTAGAATATAAATGTAAAAAGGACAAGGAACAAGTCCTAAAAACCAGAAAGGCAACCGTTATGACTAAAATCACCAATGCTATCGCTCTGTCCATCGCTATCGAAAACCTCTCCAACATTCCCACTCTCAACGATGTCCAAGGTCTGAATCAGATTTCCGATGAAGAAAAGACCGCCGTGATCGAACGCCTGACCGCCATGTTTGATAGCACCGTAAGGCGTGCCGAAAAGTCCAAGGAACGCGACCGCAAGCCCACACCCAAAGAGATTAAAGCGCAGGAAGAAAACGCCAAGCTCATTGACGCGACCTTTGAAGAAATGAGCAAGCGTCCTGATTTCCTCTATGAGTGTAAGATGCTTGCGGATGCTATGGAAGTAAGTACCCCCAAGATGGCCCACGTTCTCGCTTTCCTTGTGAATTGCGGCAAGATTGAGCGCATCGAAGGCAAGAAACCCAATTTCAAAATTGTAAAGGGCGAGTAATCGCCCTTTCTTTTTTGCTCACGAGTTAGTCACAACTAACCCGGCGTCCGGCGCGCGAGTTAGATACGGTTAACTGAAACTTTTTTCAAAAAACTATTGACTTTTTCTGAAACCTATGCTATAATCTAAGTACAGTAAGGAAAGGAAGTAATGGTTATGAAGTCTAATTACAAGGTTCGCGCCCAGCACTTTCTGGAAGAAGTTTGGCCCTACATTGAAAATTGTGGTAATGAACCGTTCCAGTATCGCGTAGCTATGCGAAAATACAATTTCCGTAAATCGCGCCATGTGTTAGTTGGTTCTGGTTGCGTACGTGTGGCTCTCGTTACTTCTGACTATGTGATTAAGTTTGACTATTGCCCCGAAGAAGCGCGGCGAGTGGGCGGTTGCGCAGATGAATATAAATTCTATCAGTTCGCGCAAGAAAAAGGTTATGGATATTTATTCGCGGAAACCACGCCTTTTGAGTTTCATGGGCGTACCTTTTACATTATGCCCCGCATTGAGGGAATCGGGCGTTATACGAGTTATGTCCAAGATTATCTTAATGATGATGACCGCGACTTCGTAGATGAATACTTATACGATATGCATGAAGATAATTACGGTTGGAAGAATGGCTATCCAGTAATCGTAGATTATGCGTGTAATACCTTCTTGGCCCCATGGGAATTGAATAGTGATGAAGTTAGCGACAGCTAACTTCGCCGCCGGCCCGCGGTTAGTTACCTCTAACTCAATGTATACAATCTTTTTTCCAAAAAGTAGTTGACATTTTTCCAAATCTGTGTTATTATAATTGTGTCAGGAGGGGGGGAAGGGAACACCAAGGAGAGCAACAAAAAACTTGAAAAAAGTTTGAAAAAACTCTTGACAAACTTCCCCCTCTATGATATAATAAAGATGTTCCAAGAGAGGAACAAACAAAAAAGACGGGAAGGAAAACCCAAGCCAAACCAGAAAGGGAAACACTATGAAGAAATCCACTTACGAAGCCATCTACACCGCTCTGTCCTCTGTCGAATTTGAATCCAAGGAAGCCGTAATGGCCGAACTGTACAAAGAAATCCACAAGGGCGAAGAAGCCAAAGCCGCCAAGGTTGCCCTGTACGAAATGGCAAAGCCCATCGTTCTGGAAGGTCTGCGGGTCGCGGGTGCGCCTGTGACCATTGCGGAACTGTATGAAGAAATTAAGGGCGAACTGCCCGAAGGTTTCACCAAGGCGCAAGTTCAGTATGGTATCTCCCATTACTGGACTGCCGAAATTACCAAGCACGAAGGTAAAACCATGTCTTACTCTCTGGCAGAAGGGGTCTAATCCCCTTCTTTTTTTTTGTACAAAAGTTAGGCATGTCTAACCGCGGGGCCGGAGCCAAAGTTAGTTGTATCTAACTAAAATTATTTTCAAAAAGGTATTGACTTTTCTCAAACTTATGTTATAATAATAATGTAAGGAGGATAAGAACATGGTAACGGTGATTGGATGGATTCTGTTAGCGGCTTTCTTGGTTGTAGAAGTTGTATTATACTGGCGAGAGAATTATTGGAGGCACTAAAATGAGTAAGAAAGATTGGGAAACTGATGGAACTCGCAATGGAGAACCTATTTACTGCCCTATTAATGCTTATGATGATTGTCCTTTCTGTGATAATCAAGGCTATTGTCGCATGAAAGACCCCATTGAAAGTTGCGGCGACTTTGGAGCCTTTTGGGATAGTTGGAAAGAATACGATAGCGCAGATAATGTTGACCCCGATGCCCCTGAATCATTCGCAGAAGATGAAATCAAATGGGCGGGTGATGTATATGGATATGAGGATACTTGGGAGGATAATGAAGAATGAAAAATCTTATTCACTATAAAAATTCCAAAGTCTGGTGGTATAAAGATCTTCTACAAGTATTTATCTCTGACCAGTGGGCTTTCCACTATGGATATGAAGATGCGCACGACCCCGAAGTTTTCAATCATATGTTTCAAATTGGTAAAATTGTTATAGCGTGGTAAGATATGGAGGATAATGAAAATGAATAATCCGTTTGAACAGTTAGAGACTGCCGAAGATTTCAACAATTTTTTTCTTGCTCTTTTGGGCGATGCCGCAGATAAAGGTATCGAATGTTTTATTTATAATCCTGATCCCTATGACGAATGGCGTTGTATCTCATACGCCGATGAAGAATTTATCCGAGCTAATGCGGTTAGGTTTCACTAACCGCCCACCGGCGGCCGAGTTAGACGCAACTAACTATCATTGAAAAAATCTAAAAAACTTTTGAAAAAATGCTTGACATTCTCCCAAATCTGTGGTATTATATAATTGTTCCAAGGGGAGATGCGAGGTAGGGTAAGGCGCCACACCCGAGCGACAAGGGCAAAAGAAATTCAAAAAATTTCAAAAAACCCCTTGACAAAAAGCAAATCCTGTGTTATAATAAGGATGTAAGAAAGAGAGAAGGAAAACTCCTAAAAAACCAGAAAGGGATACACTATGACTAAGGAAATCATGAACACCATTTACACCACTCTGAACACCATCAACTTCGAAGGTAAGCCCGCCGTGATGGAAGCCTTGGAAAAGGAACTCCACAAGAATGATCGCGTAAAGGCCGAAAAGGAAGCCATGTATGCCGAAGCCAAGGCCGTGGTTCTGGACACCATTCGCGTGGCTGGCGCGCCTGTGACTGTCGCTGAAATCTTCGATTCTTGCGAGGGCAACCTGCCCGATGGCTTCACCAAGAACAAGATTAACTACGGTTTGACCCACTACTGGGCCGATGCCGTGGAGAAGATCGAGGGCAAGGTTAATTCCTACCGCGTAAAGGAAGGGGCGTAAGCCCTTTCTTTTTGTATATCAGTTAGTTGTGTCTAACTTCGGGACCGGGCCGCGGGTTAGTCACATCTAATTATCACCCAAATTTTCAAAAAATTATTTTCAAAAAACTCTTGACTTTTTTCAAATTTTCTGATATAATAATTATAGAAATCAGGAAGGGAGAAATTTTGATGAAGATGAATTTGAGTGTTGGTATCCCCTCTTGGGCTATTCCCTTCGCGTGGATTGCCCTCCCTCTTGTTGCGGGTTTCGCGGCTTTTCGTCTTGTATGTAAATACTATCACGGCGAAGTAAAAAAAGTTTTCCAAACCCCTTGACATTCTCCCAATAATGTGATATAATCAATACGTAATCAAGAGAAGGAAACTCTTAAAAACCAGAAAGGAAATGACTATGGCTAAGATTTCTAAGAATGTTGTGGATGCTGACCTGCGCAATCGTGTTTTCTCTGATATCTTTGAACTTGAAACCAGTGCAGGAACTATTGATGCCTTTACAACCTATAACAACATTGAATATCGCAGAATCAATGATCGCCAGTGGGGTGTGATTCTGACCGATAAGAACGGCGTCGAACGCTATTGCCGCGTGGGTGTAATCGTCGCCGAAGAACGCGAGGACATGACTGCCCGCGAACTGATGCAGTCTGAAATTGACGCCTATAACGAGAAGCAGGCCAGCAAAGCCGAAAAGGCCAAGGCCAAGGAAGCAAAAATCGCCCGCGATAAGAAAGTGCGGGAAGAGAAAGCAAAGAAAGAAGAAGAGGCGTGAGCCTCTTTTCTTTTTCACACGAGTTAGTTATCTCTAACTTCGGGGCCGGACGGGATTTGTAATAAAATTGTAACAAATTTCTTATTGACATTTTATATAATTTATGCTATACTCTATCTGTAAGAAGTCAAGGAAAGACTTAAAAACCAGAAAGGAATAAAAATGAAAGTAATTCTCATTAGTGAAGAAAATCACGGTATCATTGGATGCGTAGCTTCTGAAAAAGACGTAATGCCTTGGCTTACTAAAGAAAGTTGGGTAAATCAGTATACCGAAGTTTATAGATCTGAAACTCATGACTATGAAACAATTAAAGATAGATATGGACTTACCTGGTTTCAGATACTTTCTAAAATGAATCTCCGTGATCTTACAGAAGTATTAGACGATAGTTTCTCTTTCGAGCCTATCGAAGTATGGAGCGCGAGTTAATCGCGCTTAACTTCACCGGCGCGAATGTAATAAAATTGTAACAATTCATATATTGACTTATAATAAAATTTATGTTATACTCTATATGTAAATAAGAGAAGGAAACTCTATAAAACCAGAAAGGATATTAAAATGAATTTTGTAAAGATGATGGAAGCCCGCGGGATTAACTTGGAGAACCTTAGCGACTATGAATTTTCTGTTCTGCTTCACGCAATCCCGCAGGAAAAAGAACGGCGCGCTCAGGTAAAGCGGGAACAGCTTATTGAAGAATATTCTAACAAGTTCAATGACTTAATTAATGAGCTTCAAGAACATGACCTTACGCTTACTTACGAAGGCCGCGTCATCGGAGTGGATGAATTTGATATTGAATAAGGCGGGCGACCGCCTTTTCTTTTATTACTAAGTTAGTCATCTCTAACTCTTTCGCCGGCGTATTAGTTAGACGTATCTAACTTTCTTACCGGGCCAATAGTTAATCTTGTCTAACTTTTATACCGGCCGCAAATTGTCCTCTCCCACCACTACCATATTATCACAAAAAAGTCAAGTTGTCAACCCTTAATTTATTACATTTTTGTTACATTTTTATTACAAAATTGTTACGAAATTGTTACGAAATTGTTAAGGAAAAATTTTCCAAATTTGGAAATACTTATCAAATCCCACCGACTTCCAAAATTTACCATATATGTAAAATTTTACCAGGAGCTGGAAAACGCTGGGCGAGCTGGAAAAAGCTGGAGAAGCTGGAAATTTGTGGGAGCTGGAAGCTGGGACGGGTAGCGAGCTGGGCGAGCTGGAATGTGAAGGCGAGCTGGAAATTTCCAAATTTTGGAAAAGTTGGAAGAAGCTGGAAGCAAGCTGGAAAATTCTGGACGCCAAATATATGTATAAATATTCTACAAGCTGGAAACTTGACAAGCTGGAACTTTATTTTATAAGGGCGAGCTGGAAAAAGCTGGAGAAGCTGGAAATTTGTGGGAGCTGGAAGCTGGGACGG
>JAZQHA010000078.1:0-2433 GCA_045540315.1 Acutalibacteraceae bacterium
TTGTGCAAGCTTTTTGGCAAAAAAATGTAGCTACACCTTAATTTTTTTTCCAGGCAGGCAGATATTCTCGTAAAATGCCTGGTATTCTTTCGCCGCGTCGAAGCACGGGCAGTCCCTATTCGCGTAGTCGCGGTGGCCGTGCACTTTGACGTGGTACATCTCGATGAGGTTGTAAATTAGTTTGTTCAGGGCAGCACGCTGCTCCCATGTCCGCGTGTCGGCTGGTTTCCCGTCCTTCAGGCCGCCGATATAGCAGACACCGATAGAATGTGCATTATGACCCTTGCAGTGCGCTCCAGCTAAAGAAATCGGCCTTCCACGTTCGATCGTCCCGTCGAGGTCAATGATGTAGTGATATCCGATTCGCTTGAATCCACGTGCCCGGTGCCAGGACTCGATATCTCTTGCCCGGAAGTTTTTCCCTGCTTCGGTGGCCGAGCAATGCACGATGATATCTCTTATAATTCGCATGATATATGCTACATCTTTAGCGTTTTGATTTTGTAGTCGATGCCCAGCAAGGTGGCGCATAAGAGAAGCATTTGAGCAATGAACCACAATTGTCCCTGCAAAAGGTCGTGCCCTTCATTGATAAAAAGTGCTACGAACCCCATGACGTCTGCTGAGACGAATGCGGCCACCGCGACAAATGCTTCAACTTTTTTCATAGAGTATAAATACTTTGCTAGTCATTGCCCAGGATCCTCACATAACCAATTGACTTGCCAGCCGCCTGGATAAGGTAGTTGATCATTGAGTTGATTTGTTCATTGTTCATCAAACCGAAGATGTAATCGTTGGCGTCCATGACTTCGAACCACCAGTCTTTCCACTGAAGAGTTCTGTTTACGCCTCCGGTTGAAATCTTCCACGTATTGCCGACCTTTGTGCCTGAGGGCCAATAGAGGTTGTTGGCCACGCCCTGCCTTTCATCGGCAATGATGAACTGATTGTCTCCTCTCAGATCGCCGCCCAACGCGAGTTGTTCGGTCTGAAGGCCCGGGTTGACTAGTTCAACAACTGCGAGATTAATTTCCGGGATGTCTTCGCCCGGCCAGTCAAAGACCGCTGCTACGAGTTTTTTAACCTCGTAGAGCGGGTCAATTGAAGTGCCGGGCTCTACGCGTTTCCCGACATTTGCGCGGCGATGGCGGCGGAGTACTGACGATAGACGGGTGTAACGTTGCCCATGGCAGCAACGACGCGAGCTGTCGTGTACGCGGCCGCTGTGGTCCACTCTCCGTTGATAAGAGCGTAGGCCGTGCCAGCGCTGGTGCCATCGCTGGTGAAGATCACATTGCGAATTCCGGAGCCCTGAACCTGACGGCCGAGCAGGAAGGTGCCGGTGAACTCGTCGACGCCCTCGCCAGCTGCAAGCGTGAGCTGCTGTGCGTAAACCTGGCCGTTGAAGGCCTGCGTGGTGCCTTGATTCAGGTACCAATCGCTGTTGAGCGAGTTGTATGCCACACCGGTGATGTAGCTGTCTACAGCTGCATCGTAGGCCTCGGGGCTCATGAGGTTTGCGTAGGCAGGATTCAACGTCATGAAAGCAGTCGAGCGTTTTGCGGTGGCCGAAGATGTACCGCGCGACAGGATGAGTGCTGCGCATGCCACATTACCGCCCTGGAAATCGATGCCGTCGGTGCTGACTGCAATGTCAGTAAAGTCTTCATTGCTGTCGTTTGTTGGCTGCCATACATTTCCAACACCAATGATGACGCGCGAGAAAGCAGCATTGTACTTACCTGAGCCATCGTCGATCAGAGCTACTATTGTCAGCTGATCACCAACCTCTGCACCCCATTCCTGAAGCAGGGCCACTTCGTCAGCATCTAAAGTATTAGCGGCGGAGACGAATTCTCCTGGGGTGGCTGTTGCATTGCCACTTGGCATATTGGGCAGGCTGCCCTCACTGACCTGGTAAACACCCGGCACGGGGAAGTTAATGCCCTTCGGAACGTATGCCTTTGGCTCACCCTGCATGGCCAGTTGCATGAAGCGAAGCTTGTTCTTATTCCCGTACGCAATGCCCTGGAAGGAGTGCGAGAGCGGGTTGTTTTCGACTGAGCCGGCAGCTTTCTCGAATGCCTGATAGAAGAGCTGCGCGGGCACGACCTTCATGCGCTGGACGATCTGCGAAATCGTCCGGGGGTTACGAACGGAGGTGGGTTTCGAGCGGGCCACCTGCTTTTTTGTACCCTTGATCGAAGCAGTGCTCACCGAATAAACGATGCCTGCGATAGATTTGCGGAGCCACCCAAAGGCGCCTCCAGTGTTACTTGTAGCCATAACAAATGTGTTTTGTGAAGATTTAAAGCGACATGTGGCCTAGCGCGCCGGCGATCGCCGAGAGTACGGCGATAACGAGTGCTATCCACCATTTCACGCCTTTCTTTTCTTCCATGTTGTTTGAAATTGTAAAACGTATGAACT
>JAZQHA010000079.1:0-6785 GCA_045540315.1 Acutalibacteraceae bacterium
CAACAGTATCTTGCTGTTTCACATATGCCCCCGGCGGCTGGTACAGCCGCCTGTGGCATTATTTTTTTCAGTATACCACCCGGCTGCCCGGACGGCAGTCCTAAAAATAAAGCCCGTCAGTCTCGTAAGAGACCAACGGGCGATTCGGGTGTGTTGGTAGTAAGAAACCCCCGCCCGTATAGGCAGGGGTTTTGTTACTGGTTTACAGCGTTAGGGTTGGTTGTCCTTGGTGTAATCCTCTTTCCAGCGTCTGCTTTCGTACGGATTGCTGGGGTAGGTTCCTGCAAAATCGCAGGCACGACCCTGGCTGGTCATTTCCTGTACATTGATAGTCTGACCGCAGGTCTTGCATGTGAAGCTGTCGGGGAATACAATTTTATATCCAGAGGACTGAATCCACTGCACATAGCGTTTGCTTTCGCCGTTGCGATATGCGTCGGCAATTTCCTTTGCCTTTGCACGGGCTTCCGCCTCTGTGGAGAAAGTCCAAGCCTGTCCATCATTGCGTCTTACGGCATAGCTGTCAACAGGAGTGTAAGTCACCAGAGATGCATCACCCGTGTGAGGAACTTTCCATTTTTCTCTGGGATATCCGTTATTCTGATGATTGCAACCGACGACTTCACAACGGCAGTCGATAATTTCGGGCTGGCAACAGGTTGCGTTTTGTGTGATAGTTTCTTTGTATCTGTGACCCTTGGTACTGCAGTCCCACGGCACCCATTCCTTTTCGCCGTCGTTGTCGGGGTCGCCCCAGTAGCAACCAGTATGGTCGCCGTTGTTTCCACCGCTGTTGCCACCAGTCTTAGGAACATAATTGTCCTTATAGCTGTCGCCACAGCGTTCGCAGGTGTGCAGGTCGTAGCCTTCTGCAGATGCAGTGGGTGCAACGGTCTTAGTGGTGTACTTATGACCGATGGCGTCGGTCGGGTTGTCACGATATGCGTTACCGCAGGAACAGGTGTACTCGGTGTAACCTCTGTTTACGCAGGTGGGAGCAACAGTCTTGCTGGTGTAGGCATGCTTGTGTTCCGTAGGCTGAGGTTCCGTCTTGGGCTTGTAATTGTCCTTGTAGCTGTAGCCACAGGTGGAACAGGTATGGATATCATAGCCCTCGGAAGTTTCAGTAGGAGCGACGGTCTTGCTGGAATACTTATGACCAGTTGCCTTGGTTTCGTTACCACGGTAGCTGTCACCGCAAGCACAGGTGTAGGTCGTGTAGCCCTTACTTTCGCAAGTGGGTGCAGTGGTTTTTGCATTATACTTGTGCTGGTGTTCCGTAGGCTTCGGCTCGGTCTGACCAGGAGTGTCGGGAGCACCACCATTGCCGATGTCACCAGGGTCATTGTCCTCTACAGGAGGGGGTGCCGTGGTTTCCGTAGGAGCTTCGGTAGGCTCGGTAGTGGGTTCCGTGGTCGGTTCGGTCGTAGGTTCCGTAGTCGGCTCGGTGGTCTCACCACCAGTAGGCTTGGTGGCTCCGCCTTGGTCGTGCTCGTGGTGGCCGAGAGTAGGCTCGGTGGACACGGTGGGGTCGGTCGTGCCGATAGTGGGGTCGCTGTTGCCCTTACAGCCGAACAGGCTGAGGGTGAGAACAACGACAAGGATGATAGCGAGAATTTTCTTCATAGTTGGTCACATTCCTTTCTTTGTAACGAATGCTGATTACAGGTATTAAGACACTTAGAAAAGCGGTTTGGTTTTACGAAAAGGAAAAAATGGTAATAAAAAAGTGCGCAGCCGAAGCTACGCACCGAAAAACGCATAGCCCCAATTGCTGCGACACAAATCAAATTCACGCAAAAGCATGCGGAACTGAGCCTGCATTTTTACCAAAGTAAGAATGCACGCTTCTACATGAATTTATTGATTTGTGTCGCAAGAATATTCTACCAAATTGCGCATCAAAAAGCAAGAGTGCCAGTATAAGAATACATGTTTTATTCTTATTATCAGTTTCACTGTTTGTTTTTTTGGGGGGGTTACACATCCACAAGGTTTATTCTCAAATTTTACAGGTAAAAGGAATGTGTGCCGCCGTGTGTCAGCTTTTTACAGAGCTAAAAAATATATATAGATTATTTTAAGCTCTATATTTTCCCGGCACACAATGACACACACCTGTAAACTATAAATGAGATACCCCGCACATCCCCCGAAGCCCGAAAGGGGTTCACAGTCATATGGAGCGGAGCGACGGGCATAAAAAGGTGTCGGCTATGCAGACCGACTTGACACCTCAAGTCGTCACCCTTTCTTATGCCCTTTTTTGTTTTTTGCCTATGCGAGTGTAAACGAGCGGCAAAAAGCGATTTTCCGTTGTTCTTAACGGGAAATCGTTGTTGAAAAAAGTTGTATTTTCGTAAAAATCTTGTGTATTTCCTCAATTTTAATGAATTGTGGCAATATATGTCCGGATTTTAGCGGGAGCAGTTTCAACAAATTCTATGTTACCATGACACGCTGTTGAAAATGTGTAACACACATTGTAGCAGTAAGATAATCGCCCCAATAGCGGCAAGATCTGCGCCTGTCATGCCGTCCTATTGTAAAAAATAATCCTGCCCGTTTTGTAATAATACCGGCAGGCGTGGTCACGATATGGGCATACAATGTCCAGATTGTGACCATTTTATGGTCTCCGTACAGACCAACAAAAGGACACCTATTTTCATATAGACCATCAACTGGTCTTTCCGTGTCCATTATATGGTCTTTATATGGTCACACTGTGGTCTAAATCTGTCCAGCGTCTGGATAAAAAAGAAAGCGGCTCCCGCACAAAGCAGGAACCGCTATCAGCTTGCATCAAGCTGCGGGTGTAAAATCAATTTGGAGTGCTGGCAGGTCATAAATAGGCGTTGCCTTTCTCACCTCTTTTGCCTTGCTCCCTCGCTCAAAAAGCCATGCACTATCCAAGCTCATATCCAGTATCCGGTGTAGACTGGTATTGGCTTTGATAGAAAAGTACCGGGCTGTATCCACATCATTACAACCCAAAAGCAAGCAATGGTCACAGTTACCGATGATTGTCTTTGCGTTTTCCTCTCCATACATGGCGTTAAGCTGGCTCAAACTTTGCAGCATGATGCTCACATAGATTTCACGGGAGCGGATAACAGTAATGGTCTTTTGGAACCCCGGAATAACGAGATTGGATGCAAAGTCGTCCAGATACAGGCGTACCGGGATGGGTAACCTACTACCGGGGCGACGGTCTGCATAGTCGCAGAGAACATGGAGTGCTTGTGTGTAAAACAAGTTGACCAGCTTATACTGGGACGGGTCGGAGTCAGACACATTTAAGAACACAGCGGTCTTGCGCTCTGCGAGGTCATGAAAATTGACCCGTGTAAGATTGCTATATACTCTCTCTGCTCCCTTGCTGCTCAGCACCGCCAGAGCTTCGCCTACGATACCTGCAACAGAGGCAGTCATTTTCTCCGCCTGCCGCATATTGCGCCAGAGAGCGTACCGACGATAGCAAAGACTATCCGGGTTGATTTCGCCTATCTCTGTAAACAGCCTGTCCATCCGCCCTGTGGTCAGTTCCGCCATCAGTTCAGCAACGCTGGTCAGACTTGTATCGCTGGTGTATTCCAGCACATAAGCAATAGCAGACTCTACAACAAGCCGGGAAATGCGGCTCCAAAATGGGTCGTTGCCAATGGCTTCGTCGGGCAGAATTGCGTTGGATACGGTCATAATATCCTGTTCGTTAGGCTCGCCGTTTTCTTCCCGGCGAACATAGTCCAGTGGATTGTAACCCACCGGGCTATGCTGTAAATCCGTAAAATCCAGCAACAGAACATTGTAACCCTTTTGCCGCAGACGGTCAGCGGTCTTGCGGTACAGGTTGCCCTTGGTATCCACTATGACCATGCTCTCTGTTGCATTGAGAATATTAGGCAACACATAGCTGGTTGTCTTTCCTGCGCCAGAGGGGCCAATGATAAGGTCGTTATTATTACGCTGGGTCAGCCATGTATCGTTGCTCACGCGGATGCCTGCCGCAAGGATACGGTCACTTGCCTTTTGCATGGTTCCCCCCCTTTCAAATGCGGTCTATAATGCGGTCGGCAAAGCCCATATCCAGCGCGGTCTGTGCATCCATCCATGTATCCTCACAGGTCATAGCATAGATTTCATCCAACGCCTTACCGCTTGCCTTGGCATAGATTTTGCAAATGGTCTCGCGGGATTTGAGCAAGTTTTTACTTGCTTTTTCGATTTCAAGTGCGCTCCCGGACAGATTCTGTACCAGTGGGTCGTGTATCATCAGTCGGGCGTGTTCCAACATATCCCTCGCGTCACCAACTGCAAAAATCAGGCTTGCCATAGATGCAGCAGTACCCACGCAGACTGTACGGATGGGGCAAGGAACAGCCGCCATCACATCGAGCAAAGCCATACCATCCGGCACAGACCCGCCGGGGCTGTTAATGTACATGGTGATTTCCTTGTCGGGGTCTTCCTGTGCCAGATAGCAGATTTGGGCAATCAGGGAATTGACCATATCGGCATCGACAGTTCCGTAGCATTGGATTTCTCGGCGTTGGAACATTGCATCACAGATAGCATATCGGGTTGTACCCTCGCTGGTCTCTTTGATAATAGCTGGTTCGTATAAGTACATTTCAGTTTCTTTCCCCCATGTGGGCGATATAGTAAAAGGGCTGTACCAGCATCAGGTACAGCAGTTCGTCCCTTGCTGCCGGGACAAAATTGGCTGCTTTATCAGTCATTTCCGCAAGCAGCACAATGGCATCCGGGTCATATTTCGCAAAGTACTTTTTGTATACGGATGTAAAATAATCCGTACAGCCCGTCAGTTCTCCCAGTCCTTGGATATAGTCCGACAGAAATAGAGAGAACAAGGCGAAATAGTTTGACGCAGAGCCGCCAGCATTTCGCAGGCGCTCCGCCAGTGTGGGCATATCATTATGCTTTTTCAATTCTCGGTCTCCTTGCTTGCCAGAAAAATCGGATGGGCGCGGTAAGGTGCAGTAGAGCTTCCCCATAGAACTCCCCATACTCGGCAGAGTCCCTTAGTTCCACAAGCTCGCAGGCAACTTTCTTATAGGTGTAATCCTCAAATTCGTCTTTGGGAACACCGAAAATGTCCGCCAGTGCTGTCATTTCCAAATCAAAATTAGCAAGATAGGCAGACATTGGAACATCTGCAAATGACCAAATGGCACAGGGTACATACTCCGGGTGGGCCGGGTATCCCTCTTTCAGTCGGGATACCCGTTCTTTAAGTGGTTGCTTCTCAACTTCCATCATTGCCCCTCCACGCCTTGCGCTGTAATTCCGTAGGCTTTTCGCCTGTGGTGGGCTGGATACAGCGGATATGATTTGTCGCATAGATTGCGTTATCATTAAGCTGCCGCTGCCATGCTCCCGCATTAGGTGACCAACGGAAACCATAGCGCTTTAGCTCTGCGCGGATTTCTTCATTGGGTTTGCCCTCGAAGATAATTTGCAGTCTGTTGGCTTCCCGGTTGGCTTCGACTACGCCGCCATCAAACGACCATCCTACATAACCTTTCTCCTGCTGCCGGGTCAGTGTGGCAATTCTCTCCTTTATTCGGCGGATTTCCGCGCTGTTGTTGGATAGCTGCCAAGACGGATAGGGTTTATCTTCAGCGCGCCATCCTGTAGCCATAGCCGCTTTCTGTCTCTCGATTGCTTCGGGGGACAGGTGCGGGCAACCGTCCAACTTCTTGTTCTTTCTGTAATATGCGTTTACAGCCTTCATAAGCTCCTGTGCCTGTTCCAGTTTTGCAAGCTTGCCTTGCAGCCGCTCGATTGCATGGGGATTATCAGCGCTGATACCGCCCATACCTGTACTTCTGATTTTGTCCAGCAGTCCCTGTATTTCCTGCCAATCCCGCATATTGCGGTCACGGGCTTCGTTTTGCTTCTGCTTCTTGCGTACAGGGAAGTTTCCGCCACCTGCGATAAGGATGGACGGGCAACGGGCTTCGATATTGTAGCTCTCGTTCATATTGGCGGCCAGCTTCCGGGCGTAGGCATCCAGCAGACCGTCGATTTTACTGTGGTACTCTGGGGCAACCCGATTCTTTTGCCGCTGCGCAAGCTCTACCGCTTCATCCACGCACCGCTGATACTCAGCCGTTGCACTGCCGGGAACATAGTCGGAAAAACTGTTTGCATTTTTTGCTCTGCGGGCTGCATCTTCGTTGATAGGATAATATCGGATGTTATCAGCAGGCTTGTTGTAATTCTCTGCGCTCATACGCACACTCCTTTGTTGTAATTCTCATTCAATCTCCCGGCATCCTCAGATGCAAAATGACAATCAAAAAATGGTACAACGGGTACAAAAATAGCCCATTGCATTTGCAATGAGCGGCTATTTACAGGCATACTTTTTACCCCTTTTACTACCCCTTAGAGATTTTCAAAAATCCCCTCATATACGAGGAGATTTATTGTAAAAATTCTGAGTTTCACCATATACCGCCGAAATACGCACATTTTCCCGGGCAAAAATAAGTGCCTGCATAGTTCAAATCCCTCTCACTCCGCCAGTGAAATCCGGTTAGGAAATTAGTCCTGACCGGATTTTTCTTTGTTTTACGTCACTTTTTACCTATAAAAGTTCAGTAAACGCAGACCGAACTTTGGTTTTTCCCTTACTTTTTCCCTTATAGATGCAAAATATCGTTGATATAAGCCTGCATTCGGCTTGTACTGGCTTCCTGCATTTGATAGGTTACGTGTCCATAGACATCCAAAGTAAAGGCTGCTGTGGCATGGCC
>JAZQHA010000080.1:0-3594 GCA_045540315.1 Acutalibacteraceae bacterium
CAAAAGCAAAAAGAGCAATCCCGAATAGGATTGCTCTTTTGCTGGCGCAGAAGGAGAGATTTGAACACTAAAACAAGCCTTGTAAATAAAGGGCTTGCAAGGCTCTGACCACATTTTGACCACAAAGGGAGATTCTTTTTACTCAATTCCGAGGCTTTCCCGGAGGGTATCTATATCGTTATGAACATAGAGCCGGGACGTGATATCGACATTAGCATGACCGAGGTATTTTGACACAGCATATATGTTTTTTGAGCGGTTATACATAAGAGTACCGCAGGTGTGTCTTAATTCATGTGGTGACAGCAGAGGAAACTTTGCTTGTATCTGTTCCAAAAAGTTTTATATCGCTTAGCGGAAAAATTTTTAGGGTTTACGGGGGTATTAGGTGTCTTAGTAGATTCTACAACATATTTATCTGTGTGAATGTCGGGGTGCTGTTTCAAAGCTTTAAGAAGTGACTTTGAAAAAGGAAGTCTGCGAATGCTTGTTTTACTTTTCGGTACATCGACAACCGTTAAACCGTTATTATCTGTTGCGGCTCGCTCTATGTTTACGGTTTGCTTATCAAGGTCGAAGTCGGACCATCTTAAACCGCATAGCTCGGAGCAACGAAGACCGAGTTCAAGAAGTATGCGAATATATATGCCGTATTCATCTGAATCCGAAAATGCGAGGATGTTTTTTACTTGCTCTTCGGTATAGGTATGCTTATCGCTTTTTTCTTTTTGACTCTTAATCTCGATGTTTTTGCAAGGGTTTTTATAACATATATTATTATCTATTGCGCTCTCATATATAGCAGAGAGGCATATCTTTGTTTTTTGCAACACAGTCTGCGAATAATCTACACCGAGCTTAGTGAAAAAGGCATCAACTTCAATAGGCTTGATGTCTGCGAGATAACGGTTCCCGAGCGCAGGGATAATATATCTCTCTGTGGGGCGGCGGTATGATGTATCGAAAGTTGACGCTCTGACTTTGCCCGATTTTGTTTCAAGCCATTTTCTCGCCCATGTTTCAAGTTTTACCCTTTTTGCTTCTCCAGGAGCTGTACCAAGAAGACCTTTTGCGGTTTGCTCTGCTTTCCATGCATCACGCTTGTTATTTGCATCTGTCTGCGATTTGCTTGAGTAGAAGTATTTGCGCTCAATCTTACCGTTTGCATCGGTGCCAATAACTAATGTTGAAACATATCTGCCGTCTGCTCGTTTAATGGCTTTTTTGCGTGGCATAGTAAGCTCCTTTCTTTGGGTATAATTCATTGCGGAATAAATAATCCTATTGATAAAATCGTTTGCATAGAGACTGTAAAAAGCCTTTCCAACCGTGAAAAAACTATTATATGGATACAAACCGAACAAAATTTTAAACTGTTGACTTTTTCGAAAAAGATGATATAATTGATATAATTACAGAGAATATAGAAAAGTATAGAGTATGTATACATGAAAATCAATTTCAAGAGGAGACAGAGACTGTGTCAGGGTTTATAGCAGAGACATTGGGATTTTTTTTGCTGATGCTTATTTTTATGGGCGTAGCAATACGAACGCAAAAAAAGAAGTGGTTTACTATAGGTGCTGTGTTTCAATTTATGTCGATAGTTGGAATTATGCTTGAGCCTATTGATAGCCTTGCAAAAATAAAAATAATAATATATTTGATTATCTATATCGCAATACTACTAATTACTGCATTTGTTATGAAACGCAGAAATAAAAATAATAATAATAAACTTTAAAATTATTAAGAAGTAAAACTGTTTTTCGCATTAAGACAAACAGTTTTATCTTTTATGAACTGCGCATATTCTTTAACGGCTTCCCACATTTCGTCTGTGATTTCGCCTTCGCCGCCAAACAATGCAAACTGGATATCCTCGTCCAATATGGACGGGGATTTTTTGTTTCGTTGGATTTTCTGATAGGCAATGATTCGCCATAACCCGTACCGTCCCAAAATCCAGCCTCCGAACCGTAACCTCCACCGAATCCTGAGCTATCACTAAAACTAATTCCGTCTTCGGCTAAAGTTACAGTACCAAGAAAATATCCAACTCGTCAAAATGAGAAAACAAAGCCAAACATGGTTCCTCCTACGCAGGCAGTTTACCTTCCTGCTTATATATCTTGCAGTTTTAAAAATGTTGGTTTGTTATCGCATCACACCGTGCATTTAGCTCACTTCGTGTAGTGCGTTTTTTCTTGCTAAAAAGCAGTAAAAAAGCAAAATGTATCGAATTGCACTTTTTACGGTAGTTAAGCATCATATTGTATGTGTTTTCGGATTCTGCCAATATTTCATCGAATCCGGTTGCTGCTTCTTGATGCTTTAAAAACTCGTTATACCATTGCATGTCGGGAACATTTTGAACACTGCAATTTCTGCAGAGCATTTCTTTGAGATTTCTGTAGTTTCGATATTGAAAAATGTGTACTTTCGTTTTTGCGTTTCCGCAATTATATTTGTGATGCAGTTTTTTGCCCGACAAACTTTTGTAAAATGTCAGGCCTTTTCCCCAGTCTTCAGAGTCTTTTTCTTTTGGCAGATTGTCGTTGCCGATTTCATACTGCTGAGGTATTACCGGAGCAATGGATAGCGTCTCTTTTCGTGATAAAAAACTTTCATACTTAGTTACCGTTGTTTCATACAAATAAAGCTTGTCCGTTGCTTTTTTATATAAATGCCGCAAAATGCATATAACTGCGAATAAAGCAAATGTTGATATAGTGGTTATTATACAGTATTTCGACGATATTACGTTCCTTGTCCGATAATGCAAGGTTTAAATAAAAAGATAACATTTACTTCTTCCTCACTTTGACCACATTTTTGACCACATTTGACAACGTTTATGTGTGTTTTATTGCGATTTTTCGAAATGCCGTGAAAGCAAAAATAGAAAATAAGAAAGAGCAAGATTTTATCTTTGCGCTCAAATCTTACACGAAAGCAAAAAGAGCAATCCCGAATAGGATTGCTCTTTTGCTGGCGCAGAAGGAGAATCGAAAAAAGAGAAAGTGTTTATCTATCTAGCCATGCGAGCATGGCGTTGCACTGCCGGAACTAAGGCTTTCGCTACCCTCGACGGAGCTCGGTTGCGCAAGCCAAGATACCGGCACTCCTTAGTGCTCGCTTTTTCTGCCACCGGCAGCGCTCGCACACGTCCCTCACGCGCCTCCGTCGCTCGAGTTCAAATCTTACACAAAAGCAAAAAGAGCAATCCCGAATAGGATTGCTCTTTTGCTGGCGCAGAAGGAGAGATTTGAACTCTCGCGCCGGTTACCCGACCTACACCCTTAGCAGGGGCGCCTCTTCACCACTTGAGTACTTCTGCATACTTTGCGTATCAGGTGCCAACACGCACTATTCATTATACATATTTACGGGGGGCTTGTCAACCCTTTTTTTAAAATCATTTAACTTTATTTTTGAAGATGGGCTATTGTAGGATTCAGATGTGAAATTCTTGGTTGAATAGATTTCTGTTTTCAAATATTCAACATTTTTTGCATAACCCCTTGCCAAATGAAAAATATTAAGTCGGATCGTAGCCATGTCGTTCTGTGAGCCAAGGAGCTGTCTTACCAG
>JAZQHA010000081.1:0-2599 GCA_045540315.1 Acutalibacteraceae bacterium
GTATCGTGTCGGGGTTCAGCCTTAAAAACGGTGCTATCTGGTCAGCCATCAAAACGGCATCCGGTAAGGCTTCAAGCTCTTCGAGGGTCATCGTATTCCTCCCTACTCAGCCGCTTCAACAAATTCGCCGTCCATGAGCATATACCATACATCGGGCTTCAAAGATTTGCCGTCAATCTGAGCAGACTTAACACATTTGCAGGGGTATCCGCTGCCGTCATAATCGCCATACTCGGCGAGAGTAATCCATGTACCAATAGGAGCTTTGACTTTACCTCGCTTTCCAACTCAAGCCACAACAGCAAAATCCGCTTCACAAACAACAACTGCGTCATCGCCGGAGCTGCCTATCTTGGCGTATCTGCCGGAGCTGCCTATCTGGGCGCTATAGCCGGAGGCATCGGTTTCAATCTTGCTTTCCGGCATTTCATTTATATTTTTCTCATAAAGGAAATCCACACAAGCCTTTATAAAACCGTCCAACCCAAGTTTCGCACCTATCTTAATGGTGCTTGCGGCGAACTTCTTGCCGTCATCAGTTACGGGCTCGTCTATGGCCTCGACGGTGGTGAAGTCGCTGAATTTGCCGTCCTCATTGACGAGGGGGTAATAATCCAATACGTCAAAGGGATTGACACAGTAATGGGTAACGCCCGGCACGCAAATGCCGTGTCCATCTTTCTTGAAAACCTCGTTTTCCGCATATTGATAATTGCGGCAAACAAGGCCGGGGTTATAGGCTTTATAGCCAAATCTGTTCTGGTCTTTCTTTTTCATCTCAATCCTCACTGTTCATTTTTGAAAATCTGTAAACTGTTGATTGTTTATTCTTCCTTTAGCAGTTTTTCTATGGGGCAACCGTAAAGCTCTGACAGCTTGACCAAAATCGAAGCCCGCGGTTTTGTTTTGCCGCTTTCCCACTGATTAACGGCGGAATCTGTAATGCCAAGATACTTTGCTACCTGCATTTGAGTGTATCCCGCATCTTTTCTGGCTTTAGAAATACTCAATTATTCACCTCCACTTTAAAAATACTAAGTTTTACTTGACTTTTTAGCGAACTAAGCTTAATATAGAAGTGCCAACAAACTAAATTAAAATGAAGTCCGCTGATTAGGGGGGCTAAGTTTTGCTTACCCTATGCACGTAGTATAACTTAGTTTTACTTCGTTGTCAATGAGTAGAACGCAGAAAAACTAAGTTTGTGAAAAGTGTTTAAATTTGAGGATAAATTATGGATGCAATTGACAAAATCAATATTGCTCTTGCGCGAAAAGGCATGTCGGGCGCAGAATTAGAGCGATTAATCGGGGTTTCAAATAGTGTTTATTCTCAATGGAATACTAAGCAAACTAAGCCTTCAAAAAAAAGTTTGGCGAAGGTAGCTGCCGCGCTTGGTATTGATGTTGCCGAAATTATTGCAGATGAACCGCTGAGAAAAAAGAAAGAAAAGCCCGCTCCCGAATCAGGGAACGAGCCGTTAACGGTGGATGAAATAAAAAAAGCATTCCGGGGCAGGCCGTTTGAAGAGCTCACTGACATTCTTGCAGCCTTGACCGCGGAATTGCAAAATACAGAAAAATAATAAAGGAGAATTTAAGATGGTAGATTTTAAAAATGCGGAATTTTTGAAACTAAAGCAAGCTGATAACAGCGCGTATGCCGGACAGATTCAGCCGATGATGGTTCCCGGCGAGGCTATTGTCAGCACCTACAAGGCCATGCGTGACGGCGTTGTTTTCACAAATAAACGTATTTTTGTGATAAATGTCCAGGGCCTTACCGGCAAGAAGGTCGATTTTTCCTCTCTTCCTTACAGCAAAATCCAGGCATACTCTGTGGAAACAGCCGGGACACTCGACCTCGACAGTGAGCTGGAGCTTTGGTTCAGCGGGCTCGGTCGTGTAAAACTGGAGTTCACCTCAAAGTCCAATGTAAGCGAAATTTGCAAATTCATTTCTGAGAAAGTCCTTTAAAAGAAAAGAGCCGCCCTTGATTTAAGGACGGCTTTTTTAAGCTGCTTTCTCGCGTTTGAGGTATTTTTCAAGTATTTTTCTTTGCTCTTCGACCGGAAAAGCTAAAAGTGTTTCCGCAATTTCAGTTAATACTTTTTCATATTCGTTCTCATTCATTTTTTATTTCTCCGTTTTTTCGATGGTGAGAACATTATACCGTAAAAAAACGATGCATGTTACCCCACCCTATTGGGGAAAACTGAAATTTTTATTTGTAATGCAATCAATAATTTGGCTAAATTGATTTTCGTTTAATTTCGCAATAATAAGCACATTTTCGCTTCCGAGCATTCGAGCATCAGGCGGCACACCTATAAGCCCGCATGGCTTGTCCAGACGGACGTTTTTTGCGTAGGCTTTCGTCAGCTTCTTGTACATGGTGTGCCCTCCTTATAAAGATTTCAACAAGTAACGATTTTAATAACGGCGGGGGCCGTCGCCAAACAGTCACCCCGCCGCTGCCAAAGGCTGACGGTCATCTCTGACCTGCTTTCAGCCTACCATTTTCACACAAAAAATGCAATAAACATCCGAATGGGTCTTCCCATCAATGCTGATGGTCGTTGAATCAAGGATGACAATAG
>JAZQHA010000082.1:0-6726 GCA_045540315.1 Acutalibacteraceae bacterium
TTCAACAACAGTAGATCCATCACCCATGGCTGTCAGCTCCGCCGCAGCAGCGTAGCTTATAGTGCCTGCAACGAGGTCACCAGTTGTCGCGTCATCGCTGAAAGCCTTGAACGCGTGCACAACCACATATTGCCCGGGCACTCCTCCGTCGTAGGTGACGCTCAAACTTGTATTACCGGCGTTTTGGCTTAGGCTCATCTCACGTGGCGTGAATTTAAAACTGTTGTCCGCCTTTTGCTTCAGGTACATCCCGTAGCTCGGGAGGGCATCGCCAGTCTTCACACCGAAAGCGCTTGACCCCGAAATTTCAATTTTTTTCTCGCCGCTGGTCGCCCAACCGGCGAGATTCGCAGCTGACGCTGCAGATGCAAAGCGTACAAATGACAGATTTATTCGAAAAGCGGCAGCTACCGAGTGACCGTAATCCACGAGGTTCCTGTTGACACAGAGGTCGCGAGAGGAAAGGAGAGCATAGCCAGCATCGTAGCCGTTAGGCGAGCGCTGCCAGCTCCATCCGCCCGTCCAGTAGCTTATCGGAATTAATCGGTTTTTGCCTGACGTTTTGGCATCCGTCTCGAAATCCGGTAGGCTGATATCGTCCGCGCCCCAGCTGAGCAGATAATGGTTGACCCAATTCCCGTCAGTATCCCAACTAATCGCACCACTTGGCAGGAAGAACTTGTCTGTCGTAGCGTAGGGCTCACCGTCTTTCTCAATAGCATTGTCAGCACCTCTTTTAAGCACGTTCGTGCTAACCGTGCTGGGCTGCACCAGGGCGTATTCGGCCGCGCTAAAGTGGCTGGCGTAGCCGGTTTGGTTGTCGCTGCCGTCAGTTGAGTTTATGTAGCTAGTCGCATCATCTTTGCCATCTCTCGCGCCGTTGTTCAGGTACCACCGCACGTCGCTATTGCCCCAGTGATTCGCCTTTGTGTCCGTGTCGAACTGTAGGACCGAAATATGCGTCGCCTCCACAAAGCTGTGCCCACCAAGCGGTACGCACATAAGTACCATCGCCACGCACAGCGTCACAGCCAACAATTTTTGGGCAACTTTTTTATGTAACCTTGCCCCCCCCCCTAATTTAAATAGAGTTAATTTGTGCGTTTTGCATTTTTCACGTATAATATTCAACATTTTGTTCATATAATTCTTAACACCCCTAATTTATTTTTGATTTATAGCTTTATATTAACAGTAAATAAAGCGGCTGTCAAGAACAATTTGTGGAAGTTTTAAGGTTGCCGTGAAAATATTTTTTATTTTAATGGATCTAAAATATCGTGTGTGCACAATTAACAACAAGGCTTATTTTAACTTGGGTGTTTCGATGTTTTTTGCAACCTGCACTAAAAACTATTGATTGCTCGGAGAATAAATGTTACAATTAGTTTGAAGCAAAATTCAAATTTAATTTTTTAAAGGGAGATGGTACTATGTTTGGTAAGAAAAAACGGCAACGCAACGACGTTGCGGAAGTGACAAAAGCCGGTGTGGCGCCAACGGCGGAGCTGAGTGACGACAAATTGGAGGACGTTGCCGGCGGTGGTTGGTATGGCCAACCGTCCACTTGGTTTTGTCCGGACTGCGGTGCAGCCCATCCCAACACCTCGAATGCAGTGCGCAAATGCAGCTGCGGGTGGTCGGAGCTGCCGGAGAAGAAGTCCAGCGACCGGTGGTGGGAACAGCACTAAGTATGGGCATCGTCTGTGCTGCTGAATCTGAGGTGGCTTGCTGACGGCGGTGCGTTGGCGTTTCTTTAGTGACAGAGACCGCTTACCTACTGGCACGCTGACGACTGTGTTTAAGTTAACGTGAACGTTCGCTGCGATGATATTGCTGGTTTCTGATGCGTTGGAAGTCTACTAGTCGTGATTGGTGTCGGATTTTCATCTTAATTTTCACACAAATATAAATACCGTGAATGTTTATTTCACTCACGGTTTTAGTTATTTATTTGTTTTTACATTTTTTATCAAATGAAGGGTTAAATGCATAAAAGTTCTTGCTGTCGAGTTTATCTGTTAAGATGCGTAAGCCTTCACCAAAGCGTTGGTAGTGAACAATCTCGCGTTGACGTAGAAACTTGATTGCATCTGTAACATCTGGATCGTCGCAAAATCGTAAAATGTTATCGTATGTTGTTCGCGCTTTTTGTTCTGCAGCTAAGTCTTCATGCAAGTCTGTGATTGGGTCACCTTTCGATTGAAGATATGCTGTGGTAAACGGTACACCCGCCGCCGAACTCGGATACACTCCAGTAGTATGGTCAACGAAGTATTGGTCGAACCCGGATTTCTTAATTTCTTCTATGGAGAGGTCTTTTGTTAATTGATATACAATCGCACCAATCATTTCTAAGTGTGCTAATTCTTCTGTACCTATATCTGTTAATATGGCTTTTAGTTCCGGGTATGGCATAATATAACGTTGGCTAAGATATCTCAGCGATGCGCCTAGTTCTCCATCTGGACCACCATATTGGCTAATTATAAGCTTTGCCAGTGCAGGATTTGTACGCTTTATATTAACAGGATACTGCAATTTTTTCTCATAAACCCACATATTATCTGTCATCCTCCTTGATGGTATCCCATGGCCACGGATTTGAAATCCACGCCCAATGGTTTCCTTTTGTAGATAGAGCCTTTAAGGGTCCAAATTTGTCTTCAAAATCATGCCGTAACTCGTTTGATTTTGCTACATAATCTTTGAGTTTGGCTATGGCGGCACTGTCGTGTGGGTGTGAGTCTAAAAATAAATTGAGCTCAACTATAGCGAAGTCATATGAAGCTATACATTTTAACAACTCTTCTCTTGTACTCATCTCTTTAACACCTCACAACCGCAAAAAGGTTTATCTAGGCAAGGAAAAAGTGTTCCTCTTTGTAGTCCTTGTTCCGCTGAATAAATTACAACGGGATTTTGAAAAGGTACATACGCCATAGCTACCACGGGCTCTTCTGGTAACGGAGAAATAACATGTTTATGCGCTTGCATATTTGTCAAGTTATTTTCCATACATTCACATCCTTATAGCAAATTAAATCAAAAATATTGATTCTATACTATCGTATGTGCAAATATATTTTTTCGTGATACTTTAAAGTCATCGATAAATGCTTTTATCAAAACTAAACATCGTTTAGCTTATCAAATGTTCATAAAACAAAAAAGCACCCGAAGGTGCTCTTTTTATCATCTAGACACATTAAACGGGAGCATTTTGGCAGCCATCAGCATACAGGTCCATTGCCGTGAAAACCAGGCCAAAAATCAAGCCCAAACTAGCCGCTGGTCCCGGAACCAAAAGCCCTATCAATGACCAAAAAAATCCCGTAAAAGCAATTTTAAACGGATGACGGAATACTTCTTTCCAGCCATAAAAATGTTTTGACAAAGTCGCCGAATCAGTTTTGTCGCATTTTTTCTTTTCGGTTGTAGTCTTAGCCTCGTCATTGCGCGCAGGTTCTTCTTGTAGGTTTGTAGATTGAGTAACCTCTTTAGGATTTACATCAGCTGCATTTGAAATAAGACTTACAGTGAACAAACACAAAAAGCTGAAAAATAAAGACAACAGTTTTTTCATATTATAAGTCTCCTGTCGTTAATTATTACTCATATTATAGTATAAACTTCAACAAATGTCAACAATGTCCATTTAGAAGTTGCATATTAAATTTTCCATAAATTTATGCATAAAGTTAAATAGTTGACATTGTCATACGGCATACTAAAAGCAATATAGTCTTAACTTTAATCTAACAATCGTGGTTAAGCAATTCAACATTATTGAGAGTGGTTTCGGCAAAAAGCTATTACAGCATGTAGCAATCGATTTATAAAAATAAAAAACCAAGCCATATAATAGCTTGGTTTAAATAAGTTTGGAGCTGATAAGCGGATTCGAACCGCTGACCTCATCCTTACCAAGGATGTGCTCTGCCTACTGAGCTATATCAGCATGAATTATAAAACAAATGGAGCTGGAGAAGAGACTTGAACTCTCGACTTCATCATTACGAGTGATGTACTCTACCAACTGAGTTACTCCAGCATTTAAGTTTTGATTATTATATCAAATAAACTTTATAAAGTCAACAACGGGATATTTCAGGTGGTGCCATAATTGCGTGGTTATATGAAATCTGTGAGGGAAAAGCGTTAACGAAAAAATTTGAGCACGGCTTTTGTTGTTTTTAGGTGGCAAAAAAGCACTTTAAACACCGATATAAAGCCGAAATATAGTGCTTCGAGCCAGATTTTATGCCATTTTAATGGTGTAAGTCTGACTTTTGTTTTTTAGAGACGTATGTGTGCTGAGATAGAACACTTTTGACTATGCTGCATGTACATCAGCATAGTGCTGGCGTACTTTCACAGAACTATCTACCTACTGTTGAATTTATTACCGATTTCGGTCAAATGTGATATTGTATCCTACGCTTTTTGTTGTTTGTCGTTGCTTACAATTGCCATTAAGTGACCCCTGTTTTTTCACGACAAAGCTGTAAAGCTCGTCAATTTCAATTATTTTGATGCTCTCGTTGGATACTTTTTTCTCAGCGTTTTGGTGCATATCTTTTCTTGCATAACGTGCGTTTATCTTTTTGACTTTCGATGGCTGTGTTTCTGGCTTTTACTTTATTCTTCTCAGCGTAACAATGTGTTTATTAACCATAAATATTTCTATAGGGGAGTCCTAATTATCTTCTAAAAAATGTTTTTTTCTCACTATTTTTACGCAGCTTCTTGATGCTAGCACATTCTTGAAAGTACAGAAGTTAATGTAGGTTAAACTAACAAACACTAGCCACTCAAATTCCTAAATGTATTTTCATGAACTTAGTTGTAAAAATTTCGATAAATATTTTGTACAACTGAATGATTCTCGTTTTTTGACAAAAAACGCTTGACATCGTGATTTAAAATGTGTACAATGTGTATCGTGAGCTAATTAACTCACAAATTAACAAAGAAAGGAGGGTTTGTTATGGCAAAAAACGAAAAAATGGGTGCAAAAGATGTAACAAAATATGTAGATCAAGTTTCTGGTGGTGTATATACACCAGAGGGTGCTCACAGTCGAGCCCTAGAAAGAAGGTTCAGCAACACAAATGACCCTGATTACGGAGTTTGGGAGTCAGTGGGAACTGGTGGAGCAACTCAAAGCGACGTCGGTGTCAGACCGCATGACGGCCAAATATACACTCCAGGTAGAAACAATGGCGATTTTGGTAATGTTAGAGGTTAGCGCAAATTGAACAACACAAAACAATATAAAAACCAGCTGCAGCTAATTAGCTGTGACTGGTTTTTTAGCTTTGCTAAAATGGCGTAGACGCTAAAATCATCTATAACAGTCAAAGTACGACAAAACACAAGGTCTATGAAGTTGCATCAATCTATCAACAATATTTAAAAACTGGTATACAATTTATGCTCAATTTAATTGATGGTACGGGACAATCAGCGTATAGTTTGTGTTTCAGATAAATTTGCGCTGAAAATTCATCTTTCTGCATTAAATCGCTGCAACGCACCTGCAGGAACAATAGAAGCGCGTGGTTGTAAGGTGGACCATCCTTTATTCAAGGATCGTATATATGAAGATTACGCAAGAAAAACTCTCTCACTTAAACGATGGCGTATTTCAGCTGTCCCTCCAAAAAAAGAGCTATGAAAATATGGCAACGAGTTTTATGAGAGACATAACGAAGTTGAGTGTTTTTGTATTAAGCGCTTTGACAAAGCTTTTTATCCGCTACGACAAGCTCGATGTTATCTATTTTGAGCGTAACTTTGGCTTTAATTTTTGTTGTGTTTTTATATGCACACTCTTAGAAATGTGGTATACTGATTTAAATTAATTAAAGGAGTATAAAGACTTTGAATAGTACGATTTTTAATACATATCCCATGAAAATGCAGCCATGCTTCAAAGATTACCTTTGGGGTGGGCAAAACTTGAGGAAATTCAATAAGTTTAGTTCATCGCAGATAATCGCGGAAAGCTGGGAGCTTTCGACAAATAAAAACGGGCTATCTTTTGTTGCAAATGGACAGTATAAAAATTTGTCGTTGCGTGATGTAATAAAAATGGCGCCACAAGCGACATTAGGTAATACCCCAAATGGTGACTTGCCCATTATAGTTAAGTTAATAGATGCAACTAAAGACTTGTCTATACAAGTTCACCCGTCAAATGAAGATGTGGCTTTTTTGCCGGAAATACGTGGTAAGTCTGAGATGTGGTATGTACTTGATTGCAAACCTGGTGCTTTTGTCTATTGTGGATTTAATCAAGATACAACAGCTGAAGAAGTAAAAGAACGAGCACAAAATGGAACTATATGCGAAATTTTGAACAAGGTCAAGGTGGAAAAAGGCAATAGTATATTTATTCCGGCAAAAACGATTCACGCGTTGGGTGCTGGAATTGTTGTAGCTGAGGTACAGCAAAACTCTGACACAACCTTCCGAGTATTTGACTACAACCGAAGGGATAAAAATGGCAACTTTCGCCAGCTTCACTTGGACGATGCTATAAAAATTTTAAATTTTGAAAAAACAAATATAGAAGACCTTATGCAGCGGGAGTTCAGTCAATTTAAATGCGACTTTTTTGAAGTGACAAGTGTGAAAAATTCCGACGAAATGAGCCTTCACTCGAATAAAAGTCGCTTTCAAGCTTTACTTTTTTTAAGAGGCTGTGGTAACATTATTTAC
>JAZQHA010000083.1:0-2217 GCA_045540315.1 Acutalibacteraceae bacterium
CAGACATCACGGATGCCTTTGAGCTGGGGGCTGAGCGTACGCTTGCTATCTGCCGCCTGTAAGGCCATCCTCGCCAAATGGTCACCCTCCTGCGATGCGAGCGGCATTACCGGAAAACTCCTCCGGGAAAACGGGATTGAGGTCATCAATGTATTTTGAAAGAGACGATAACACGATTTTTTTCAAAAAAATGCAAAAAAGTTGACTTTTTGCAAAAGTGTTGTAGAATGCCTCCAGCGAGGTGGGTCTAAAGGGCAACCTGCGGACGCTACATGAGTGTAGTGAAAAAACCACAATTTTTATTTGACCCTGGGAGCGTCTCGCTTCCGGGGTCATCTCATTCAACGCCATGAGCCAAGATTTTCGTACTTTTGAACAGCAGGCTGATTTACTAATCCAGAGAGGAATGCATAGCTCTGAAGGATTAGGCAGAGAAGAATTGAAGAATCAGATAGTCGAACGGCTGAGATACATTAACTACTACCGACTTTCTTCGTACTGGGCGTTGGCTTTTACTGGAAATACCCCTAAGAGTTTCCATCCCGGTACTTATTGGGAGGATGTAATGGCCCGATATATGTTTGACCGAAAACTTCGGCAAATCTTTTTTGATGCAATTTCTCGTATAGAAATTGCCCTGCGTACGCAGATAGCATATAATTGGGCCAAGGAAACGCAGGAGGATGCTCCTCAGCGGAGAAGTAACAACTATGCAGCTTCCTACAAATATAAAGATTTTTTATCGAAAGTTAATGCTTACTATACAGACAATCAATCAGGAAAAGCCGTTTTTTATCGAAAGCTGTATAGTGATGCAATGTTTTTACCTGTTTGGGTATTTGTAGAATTCACGACTTTTGGCAATCTGCAAAAGTTGATGGATAAAGGGTTCAAAGCCTCTTCATCTGTAGTAGATACCGTATCAACAGAACTAGGATATTCTGGAGATAAGGATTTCTTCTTATCAGGCATTGCTCTGCTCAAGGATATAAGAAACGCTTGCGCACATCAGTCCCGTGTTTGGGACAGACGTTGGCTTAGCCGGAAGGGAGCAAGCATTTTGAAAAATAGCCAAAACCCTGCATGGAGTTTGAAATGGGATGATAGTAATAATGCTTGGTCTAATTCAGCTAACGGCGATACCTTAACTTCGCAAAAAGACTCCACCGCATCAGCTTTAACCTTTTGCTATCAAATCATAAAAACCATAGCCCCGCATAGTAACTGGAAGACTCGTCTTGTAGATTTATTGAACTCTCCTGACTCTCCTACGAAAAGCGTTTATAAAGTGTTGGGCTTTTCGAATGAGCATTGGATGGAACATCCTCTCTGGCAATAAAAAGCAGATATGATGGCACCTGTAAAAAAGCAACGATACTCGACTGCGAAGAATTCCCTTCGTTGCAAGAAAGGGAATGTCGTAAAATCTGAAAAGTTCCGCAAGATTAAGACGAGCTTTATGTGTACTAACGAACTGCTTCCTCTGACAAAAGCGGGAGCACAGTTTATAGTTCAGCTTATTGACAGGGCCCATGCGCCTAACGAAGCCTCCCTTGAAGCTCGCAAACTCAATTCGGCGATACCCCGTCTAGTAATTGATTGATATGTCTGCTGCATATATCAATTACGGCGATTTGCCTATCGCAACAGAGAATTTTCACTGTGGAGAACCTTCTCTTGATGAGTTCATCAAGGAGCATGCTCAAACATTCATCCAGAAAGGGCTGAGTGCCGTTACACTCCTGATAGAAGTAGAGACTCGGGAGCTCATTGGCTTTTATGCCATGTCCCCCTTTGCCATTGATGGAAGAGCCCTGCGCTCTGAGCAGAGCAAGTATTACGATGTTACTTTCCCGATACCTGCATGGAAAATAGGATTGCTGGCTGTAGATAAAAAGCACCAACGCAATAGCAACCGGACTGAGCCAAAACGATATGGCTCTATGCTTTTGCAGGAAGCCATACAGGAAATCCAGAAGGGAGCAGATAAAGGCGCGGGAGCTCTCATTTTAGTAGATGCCATTGATAAGAAAGTCAAGAAGTTCTACAAAAAGTTCGGTTTTTCTTCCATTCCTAACACATCTAATCAGATGGTGCGAACATTGACCGAACAGGTTGATTGAATATCCTCTTTCCCGATTTTTACGAGGCAGCTTATTCCTTCACGGATAAGCTGCCTTTTTGACATCCCCGGGAGGGTATGTTTACGTACATTCT
>JAZQHA010000084.1:0-2488 GCA_045540315.1 Acutalibacteraceae bacterium
TTGTGTACCAGCGAACAGCTTCTGCCGGGTTGGGGGACATGCCAATTCCATCTGCGCAGCAAACGCCCAGGTTGAATTGTGCTGCACTATGGCCACCTTCTGCAGAGATGCGATAATAGTGAAGTGCCTTATCCATATCAACTTCTGTACCTTTGCCGTAGTGGTAACAGATGGCTGCATTGTACTGGGCTCCGGCATGATTTTGAGCTGCTGCGAGGAGATAACAACTCAATGCCTCCTGCGCATCTGCCATGATTCCGATTCCGTTTTCTAAAGCTATGCCGCATCTGAATTGTCCTTCTGCCTTGCCGGCCCAGGCCGCTTGTATATACCAATATACGGCTACATCCTCATCTTTCTGAATGCCATGACCGGTTCTGTATCCTTCCGCTACTTTGAGGTAAGCCTCTTCGTGTTTTCGTTGAGCTGACTGATTGTAGTAACCGAATGCAATATCCGGATTTTTCTCCGCCAAAATGCCGTATTCATGTATTTCTCCCAGCAAATACAGCGCTGCGCCAATTCCTTGTTCTGCTGCTTTGTTGATAATGCGGGCACCTATGTCATTGCATTGAGGATTTGTCTTGCTATCCCGGCATTTGAGCTCGATAGTATGATTGCCTTTCGGAGCATGTGCTTGGGACATATCCGGCTCAATTTGCGATTCTTGCGGTTGGCAATTATTCTGACGGATAGACAACTCGCCCAAACGAAGCAAGGCGATAATAAACCATTCCCGATTTTCGGGTTCCATGATTTCTTTCGCATCGTACGCCCAATGGTTGAAGTAACGCCATCTAGAATATATAGCATTACCGAGCACTGAAATGTCTGTCAATTGGTCGATTATTCTATACAATGAGCAGGTGACACCTACCGCAACTTTGTATTTATTTTTAAATGAAGAGCCCATGTCCATCGTAAAGCTGAGAGCCCTACAATCGTCCGCCATGTAGTGATCTACTAACTCGATATAGTTGGTTTTGGCGTCCAGGAACTTATTGAGCCATTTGGTGGCAAAAGAATGGATTTGTTTCATAAAGCGTGTAATTGGGGAGAATATGAATGATTTAGTGGCTGTTGTATGGTAGAGAAGACTTCAAAGGTTAAAGGTGCCACCGAGTTATCCTACGCCTTTCACCCGGTCCTTTCGAAAAGTCGGGTTTGTGAGGATATCCGCATAACCTTTTTCCTGGTTGTCCACAGCTAACTGATAGTATGATACCATGATTTTTCATTTTTGCAAGTTCGTTTCTTGGGTGCATAGGATGGAACTAATGAGTTGAGGCGGAAGAAAACTCAAAGGCAAGCAAAAAAGCGCACCAAACGATGCGCTTTTTTGGGCTTGCTTTATGTGGATTAAGCCTTGGGTATTATTTTTCAGTTAACCGTTTTAGTGCCTCCTTGGCATCATCGTAATCCTTGTCAAACTTCACTGCTTTTCGATAACAGTTGATGGCTTTACGGCGATTGCATTCGAGACCCCAGCCATTTTCGTAGCATTCTCCCAAGTGATAGAGCGCGTGCGGCTCGTTCAACTTAGCTGCTTTCTGCAGGTGTTCAAGCGCTTTGGGAATGTCGCGTTTGACGCCGTAACCTCTTAGTAGCATGCAGCCTACATGGGCAATGGCAAACTCGCATGTGGCCTTCTGGAAGTAGTAAAGTGCCTTCTTGTAATTCACTTGTGTGCCGGCACCTCGCCGATACATCGCACCAAGATTGCAGTATGCGTCTTCGCAATGATTATCTGCCGCCAGTTTCAAATATTTGAAAGCTTTTTTCTGGTCTGCCGGTGTATGCACTCCATCTCGATATTCAATGCCCAGATTAAACTGAGCCGGCGGAACAGGGAAAGCTCCATCTGCTGCAGCTTTCAGCCATTTGATGACCAGTTCGTCATTTCGTTCCAGCAAGTCGGAGCCTTCGTAAAGTTCGGATAGTTCCAACTGGGCCTCATGAATATCATTTTCGGCTGCTTTTTGGAGATAATGCAGATATTGCTGACGGTCGGGTTCCAGAGCGCCCGGTATTCCTTCATCGAAGTATTGAGCTGTCGGATATTGAGCGTCTGCGTAATTGTTATCAGCAGCCAGTTTATAATACCGGAAAGCCAGTTTTTCATTTGTTCGCACACAATTTCCGCTTTCGTACATCGTGGCGAGCTCAAATTGTGCTTTCGGGTATCCGGCTGTGGCTGCTTTTTCTATCCAATATTTGGCGGATTTGGGTGATTTATCGAAATATCGCTCCCCGCGGTACTCCTCGCCCAATTCGCACATGGCCGGGAGATAGCCATTTTTTGCGGATGCCAGCAAGCATTCTTCAAAATCTTCATACCTGCAATCGCCAAAGTAGTCGTACCCAAACCAGTTAAACGCGATATCATGACCTTGCGCCATATCATATTGGGCTACACAATCGCCATTATTGGCAGCTTTTGCGAGCAAATCGATATGGATTTTGCAGCTTTCCTCGCTCTCATTTTGCA
>JAZQHA010000085.1:0-8522 GCA_045540315.1 Acutalibacteraceae bacterium
GAAAGAAGTCAACTCTTTTTTCGTACGTAATACGTACGAAAAAACAAATTAAGGAATTATAACCATTTGTCATAATTCCTTTTGTTTACTTTTTCTCTTTTTTTGCGTTTATCGGAAAAACTTCCTGTACGGAATGGAATATCTTGAATTGGACGTGTCTTTTTTAGAATTTCCATTCCACTAATTGTTCCGATTTTTTCTGTCTTTTTCTTATTCATAATTATACCCCATTTTCTGATGTGTTCTTGCGATTTCGATAACTTTTTCTATAATTTCGGGAACTTCGTCAAAATATCTGCGAATTTGTCCTGGACGAGCGATTAGTTTTGTAACGATTTTGTGGCTCGTTTTATTTCTAACAATTATTATTCCCGTGCTCGTTATTGTATGAAGCTCAGGTCCTTTTGGGTGATTTCTGTCTACTTCGATCGTTATCAATTCCTTACCCAAACCTATTGTAGAAATAAGTGCTTCACGATTTCTGCGTTCTTCGGCATAATGTCTACTATCCATAATTATGTCCTCCTTTACTGTCATAATGATAACATTTTGGGACATTTTTTGCAACCTTTTTTTCGTACGTAATACGTACGAAAAAAATTTTGGGACAATTATTTTGCAAATAAAAAAGGAGCCATTTGTGGCTCCAAATATTTTAGGAAGGATTTACATACCACGCGTTAGCGAGGTCGTCAGCCGTTTCTTTTTCCAGCCACATTGTGCGGTCGCCTGTGGCTGCTATAGCTTCGGCAAGAGCTTCCTTGGCGCGGCTCCCGTCGCACACGATTTTGAAAAGACAGTCGAACATTTTGCCGTTGATCTCGGCTTTGTGCATAATTAGGTATCTACTCATATTATTGCCCTCCTTTACTATAGTAATGATAACATTTTGTTTTCCCAAAATCAACCCCCCACTTTTCGTTTTTTCGTACGTAACACGTACGAAAAAAAATATACAATAAAAAAAGACCGCCACTTAGGCGGTCAAAGTGTAGTGTTTACAGTGTAATGGTTATCTCTGTACCATCGGCCATTGTGTATATCTCCTGTCCATAGGCCAGCCACGAGCCGTGTTTAACACACTCCGCTGCGATGATACGCTCGAATTTAGTTGTATTCAGGTCATAACCCCATATATCGATGTATTTCTTATCATATACGCTAAACTCGATACCCATTGAATTTAATAAATCGATCCACTTTTTCATTTTTGTACCTCTTTTCTTTTTTAATGTAGTGATAATTTTAAGCCTATCGCTTACTTTAGCACTCTTTGAATTAGAGTGCTAAAGTAAACGAGCCGATTATCTCGGCTCGGCTCTTTACCATGTTTCGTATTCTCTAAACTCTTTGGCTTCTTTTACGCTGTGAAGCAAGTCTTTGAAGATTGCCCTCTTGGCTTCTGCATCGAGTCTGTTATGTCTGTAGTGGTCAAGTTCTTCGAGTGTTTTAAACTCTGTTATCTCATCAAGTTCTCTCAGTTCAGCCTCAGCTTCTTCTATGCGAATGACCGCCTCATCAATCATAGCATTATACAGGTCTCTTTTAATACCATTTACATTATACAGCATTGTTTTATACCTCTCTTTCATTCAGTAAAATTTTGAAGCCCTATCGCTTCAGTTAGCACTCTTGTTTTAAGAGTGCTAACTGAAACGAGCCGGATATATCCGGCTCGGCTCGTTTCATTCAAAGTCTTCTCTGATGTAGTGGAAACCTCTCACATAATCGTTATAATTTCCATTTACGAGAGCCTTATACAGTTTTTTGCTATCACACTGTATAGCGATTTCTTTATCGCTTTCATTGTGTCCGATAACTTTAGTGGCTTTAGTTTCTTCAAGCAATTCTATAAACTGCTTTACTGTCATAACCTTGCAGGCTTGTCTATGTTCGGCAGGCTTGCAAGTACCGTCTTTTCTTGGCTTGCCTTGTGGTGTGGTGTAGTCAAGTTCATATACTATGTAATTGCTTAACTTGGCTTTAGCACTCATTGAATAGAGCTTACCAACGCGACCACCATTTGTTTTGACTTCGCAAGGCTTACGGACTTCATCAACGATGATGTAGTTGTCTGTTCTGTTCTGAGCCTGTACCCTTGTGATTGTGCTTTTGCTATCATGTGAAAACAGTTCTTTTACTTTACCATAAAGACCGCTATCGTTTGTGGCTCTTTCAACATCAGCCTTAAAGAGCCTTACCGCTTCATTATAGCGTTTTTCATCATACTTTGATGACGCTTTGAATGACGCTATAGCCTTTGCCGTTTTCATCTGTACATTTGTGTAGTTATTCATTTTTCTTTCCTTTCATTTATATAGGTTGTAGGTTGTACGCTTGTTTCAGCCTTTTAACTAACTAATTGCGTTAGGTTTATATTAGCGATATTTCAACGGGCTTATCTTGGTACGCCTAATGCGATACTTCGCTGATTTACCCTTAAAGGCTTTTTATTCAATTTTGAAGGTGCGACTGTCAAAGCGTTTCTTAACATACTGACCTTTGACTTGACTATATTGTAGTAAATTTGAGACCGCTTTACAATAGGCGGGTATATTTTTTTAACTATACGAGCGAAAAAAAGTAAAGTATTTTTTACATACCACTCTATAATTCTGAAAAAACACAATATATAGTGGTATAGGCTCAGACCATACACTATATATAGTGGGCGGTATTTTATAGGTATTTTGGTGTTTTTCCTAAAATGTACCCCCGTACCTGGCAAAAAATATCCATGAAATAAAAAATCCAATAAAAAAGACCTACATATAATAGGCCTTACGAGTTCCTTTACCTTTTACCTTAACGTTACAGCTGAAAATTTTTCCTTCTCGTATAAGGTTTGTACATATGGCCGTTAAGCGCTGACGCGTAAGCGTTGAATCGATACGTTCGGCTAACTCATCAATCTGCATCGGGTCGGCGCAGAGTACGTTAAGAATACGTTCTTCGTATTCTTTATTTTCGTTGTAGTGGGCCGTATCTTTCGCTTTTTCCATAGCGTCGGCGCTACGTAAGTCGAGCTTTGCCAATTCTTCCCTACAACTTTCAATTAGCTCTTCCGTTATTTCTCCATTGATAACGGCTTCAAGTCTTTGTCTCCTAGTCATTTACTCACCTCTTTTTCATACCTACCACCATCACCATTCATTATGATTGTTACAGAACCATTTTTAGTTAACATCGGTTGCACATCGGTTATTTCGTGTTTGCCATACTTATCGATGTAATAGACGGTTTGGCTTTTATCACGCTTATTCAGCTTCTTTATCAATTCGCCTACTTTCATTGCTCGTCCTCTCTTTCCGTCAGCCCCTTTAGCCCACATAGTTCTTTCTTAACGGTTTCAACATCACTTCCCGCCGCGGAGGCTATTGCTTTGAGCAGTTCTTCCTTTGTCATATTCTCATCATAAGGTACTAATATCGGTTTCATTTCTCGCTCCTTTCCGTCTACTCCTTATATAGAAGCGGATTACCGTTAGCATCTACCAACAGAGTGAAGTTGCCATAGTTGTATCCACTATTTGAAACTGCATACATTACCTTTGTATATTTACCATAGACAATACAATAAGCACCTGTTTCTTCCACGTACACCATTCGTGAGGTTTTATCCTTATCAATTTCACTTGTCCGCTTCGTTGCACAAGCCGATAACGATAGCAACATCACTATCACAAGTACAATCATAATTAGCCTTTTCATTTACTACTCCTTTCATCCACAATAACTTTCTTTTCCACGCTATAAATTCCATACAACAGCAACAAGGTATAATCTCTTTGTAAGAACAGTTCGTGCAAGGCGATTCTTCGCTGACAGCTCTAATAACTTTTTTCATCATCTGCTCCTTTCATCGCACACTCATCTATGATGATGCTGTCGAAGTGCTTGCCTTGCAGTTTTGGTCGCATCCTTGCTCCGCACGATGGACAAAAGTTATAATCCGCAGTTCTCCATTGCGTTTCTTCAAAGCCACAATTACTACAATAATCTGTGTGATGGTTTTTGGGCTTCCACTCCCCTTGCGGTTTGTCTGCGGAAGGCACTGAACAAATTGCATTTCTTGCCATATTCGCATAATGAGCAGATGTAATATCGTGCGGTATTCTTACTTGGAGGTTGATTGCTTTTATCGCATCTTCTCTATATATGATATCTTTACTCATCGTTTACTTTTTCCTTATTAAATTCTTCCAATTCAACAAACTTATTTAAATACCATATAGCTTTCTTTATATCTTCGACTCCATTCTTAAATCTATGGCGATAGATGTATTTGAATGCATTGCAGATACAAAAATCTTTTACTGCGGCCGCACCCTGCGTTTCGACCATTACGTCGATGGATTCGTATTTGCCTGTATTATAGTGCGCCGGGTGGTTTACATTATCTATCATTCACTCACCTCTATCCAAAAAAATCCGCCCCATATTAATAGGCCCACATTTAATACTGTAGATATTAACGATATTGGAAATGAATAAGTTTCATCTTTTGGTTCTCCATTTTTTACTAAATTAATACTTAAATTCATAGCCATTATGATAATCATAATTATTTGCGGTGCTTTCATTACTTAACTCCTTTTATTTATAAATTCAACTTTTTATCTAATTATATTATAACTAAAATTCAAAAAGTTATCAAATTTTCACGTCCAACATATACAATTTCGTGGAAATTTGACTTTACTGCGCGGGTGTGATATACTTAAGACATGGGAGGACATGTAAATGGGAAATAGATTGAAATTAGACTGGAAATTAGAATCGGCTATTGATAGAGCCAATTTTATTAGTACCTATGTAGTACAGTTTCCCGATTTAACGCCAAAAGAAGCCTCCACAATTGCAGATTATTTGTTATGGGGTAAAGATGAGAATGGAGTGCCAATTGGGAAGGACACAGGATTGGAGACGAAATGGACGAAGCCAAACGAAGCGGAATCGTTAGATGCAGTTTTGGAAAATCCAGCGCTGAGTAATGCGCAATTATATGCGCTGAACGATGCGGTTGTTCTAAAGAAAGGTCGTGATGTTTTTAGTAGAGAAGAAGCCAGAAAAGAGGCACCCGTTTTTCTGCAACAGACTTTTGAAGAACTATGGAAGACGATTGATGAGATTGAGTTGGAGATTAACTTTTATGAGTTGAGGGTGGGTAAACGAGAAAAACCTCCGAGAGACGAACTGCTCAATCGATTTACTGACGAAGAAGTTGAACGTATTAGCGCGCGAAGCCAAAAACTTAATCAATATGGGTATTTAAAGTTGCGCGGACGTATAAAGGAGTTGAGAACGGAACAATTTACGATTAGAGATTCCTATAGGTCAACTTTTAACATTACACAGTCAGTCTATAGTCCAAAAAATAATTCATTTGTTTTTGACTGTGATATACAAGTGCTGCCGTTAGGTATAAAAGAAGGCGCCGTAGGTGACGTGGTATTCAATACCGAGTTTGACCCCGGCGCACTCAGCGAAGAACAACTACGTCTAATAAATGAATTGGTCTGGAAAAAGAAAAAAATTAACCCTAATATGCAAGTTTTCGACTTTAGAGAACTAGATGCGGTTTATCAATTATATTTATTTAAAGAAGAATTCGACGAAAGGCTTGAACAAGTCGAAATTGACCATATTGTAGAAAATAATTTGGCCAAGCTACTTGAAACCTTACACTTCTACGAACAAATTGCCGATTTAACCGACATCCAGCGTGAAATTTTACGCTTAAAAGAGAAAAAAGATAAAAATGCCGATATTGCAAGTTATATAAATAAGAAATATGGAAAAAGTTATACCGCAAACTACATCAGTACGATATTTAAGCAAAAAATAATTGTTAAAATCAACGAAGCAGTAAAATTACACCAAGACACAATTGAAAATTGTTTCTTTAAAGAAAACTTCAAACAATGTACTGATTGTGGACGTATTTTACTATTAGATGGAAGAAATTGGGTTAAAAAAACAAGAAGTAAAGATGGATTTCAAAGCAGATGTAAAAGATGCGAACGAGAACTAAGACAAAAGAAAAAGGAGGCATCTAAGTGAAAAGTAAATATAGTCCGGAGAGCTTAATTGAAAAGATTTTAGAATTAGATGCAATTGAGTTCTTAGGGATTTGTAAAATTTGTGGAGTAAAGGTATATAAACAAGGAGCCGCAACATTCGAAACCGTTGAGGAAGACGTAGAGAGCGGCCAAGCCATCGAACGAGCGAATGTGAAGTTAGAGCCTCGCGAGTTTGCGGATATCTGGACAGATTTATGTGATACAATTGATGCGATGAACCGTGTCAGAAGACGCAATTTAGGACGCCTTGTATATGCTGCTACTAAAAAGGAAAAGGAGAAATAGATATGGCTGTTAATCCGCATTTTGATATAGATTTTAGTTCAAAGAAATGCGTGTGTTGTGGTCAAATGAAGGATTCTTTTTCTTATTTGAGAACCAAATCATTTATGTATCCAACTGGATATGTAGATATTTGTGTTGATTGCTTAGGGGATAAACTTAAGGAATCTGGAATGGATTGGAATATTATGGATAAGATATGTCAGTATTTAGATATTCCTTTTCAGATGGATAAGTTTGAAGAGTTGTGTCATACGCACTCTGCGCCCGAGCTATTAAAATCATATAACTTGATATACTTTGGTGATGAGTATGAGCATATAGATTGGTCATCTTATCAAGAAGCATATAAGGAACTCGATGCGGCCGGCGCCCTCGACGAAGTCATACCGGGACTCTCCGACGATAAACGTAGGAAGCTATTGGATAAGTGGGGCGGTAATTATGATGATGAAGCATTAAATTATTTGGAAAACCTATATGATGGTTTAATACTTACTCAAAACATAAATGGCGCGCTTCAAGGCGACCAAGCATTGAAAATATGCAAAATTTCATATGAGATTGATTGTCGCATACGTGAAGGTGCGGACTTTGATAAGTTACTCGCATCATATGATAAGCTCGTTAAAACCGGTGAGTTCACTCCGAAGAATGTTAAAAACGCAAGTGACTTCGAATCAATGGGTGAATTATGCCGCTGGCTTGAAAAACGCGGTTTTATTAATCGATTCTATGATGGAGAGACTCGCGACGTAGTCGACGAGACTATAAAGAATATTCAAAGCTGGAATCAACGGTTATATACGAATGAGAGTGGTATTGGAGACGAAATAACCGAACGTATTCGTGCACTGAAGACTGCGGCCGAGCTTGAATCTTACTATGACTTGAACGACTCTGAAAATGATTATGATAACTATGAAAATGAAGGGTTTGAAAGTTTATTCCGTGATGATGAGTTTGAAGTTGAGTTGGAGGACAAGTAATGCAGGAGAAACGAAAGAAAGTAATTCTGTCTACTCGTCAAGAACTCACTCCAAACACATTTGTTGAACGTGCAGAGCGCGAGGGTATAGAATTAGAGAAAGGCGCAGTTATTACCACAGAATATTTGGAAAGGCATTATGAAGACTTATGTAAATGGGTTAACCTATTTACTGCCTATCCAGATTACTATCTCGATATAATTAAACCTGCTGATTCTGAATTTTCTTTATTTTTCTATCAAAGATTCACACTGCGCGCATTGATGAGATTTAAGGACGTGTTTATCACTGCGCCACGTGCGTTTTCAAAATCATTCATAACTATCTTAGCTCTTTTCTTACAATGTGTGTTTATTCCTGGACGAAAGGTATTCATGTGTGCAAATACTAAACAACAGGCTGCACAAATCACAAAAGAAAAGATTTATGAGATTTATGACCATTGGCCTTTACTTAAAAAGGAAATAATTGGGTGGGAGCTAAGCGACTACCCAGGAAACTTTGGTAAAGACTATGTAACGCTCAAATTTAGAAATGGCTCAGTATTTGATGTTGTGCTTGCCGGAGACGCTGCCCGTGGAGGGCGTCGACACGGTGGAGAGATTGATGAGATACGGGATGGTGATGAAGAAGCTATTAACTCAGTAGTTATTCCACTTGTAAACGTATCACGTCGTTTACCAAATAATACAGTCAATGATAAAGAGCCAAATCAACAAATTATTGCGACTACTTCTGCTGGCAATAAAACCTCGTTTGCTTATGAGCGTTTAATTGATACTTTTGAAAATGCAATTATAGACCCTGAACATTCATTTATGTTTGGATGCGATTGGCGCTTGCCAGCAATGCATGGACTTATTGATAAGCAGTATATTAATAAATTAAAAATGAGTCCATCATATAATGCAGAATCATTTGCCACTGAATATTTAAGTTTATGGCAAGGTTCTAGCGAGGAAGCCTGGTTCTCATATGATAAATTATCAAAGTATAGAAAAATAAAGAATCCAGAAACGCACGCAATTAATAGACCGGATTCCGAACAATTCTACTTAATATCAGTGGACGTGGGCCGAATTTCGGACCAAACCGCAGTTTGCGTGTTTAGAGTTAATGTGGTTAAAGGTAAGTTTTATTCGACTTTGGTCAATTTAATTGTTCTTGGT